>CAYMGK010000032.1:0-14110 GCA_964389965.1 uncultured Clostridia bacterium
GTGAGGCTTTTCTGAGTTTATCTATCTCTGAATTATATCCGTTTTTAATTATATTTGCTTCTTTGATTGTCATAGGGGGATCATTCGTTATAGAGTTTTCCAATAATAAAAACACATCTTTGAGTGGATCTATTTGCTTACAAATATAATTCAATGGTTTCGAAATGCATTTAGTGAGGATGCATTTAATTTCAGGGAATCTCATTATAGTATTTTTTATAGCTAATAGATCTCTAGCATTGGCGTTTCCGCAAACTAGTTTTCCGGTAAGGCGTTCTATATCGTAAACGTTTTTCAATTGCTCTTTTAAATCCGCTCTTAAAATATAATCATTATACAATTCCTCTACTGCATCTTGCCTTTGCTTGATTTTTAAGATGTCAATCAATGGTTGTTCAACCCATTTCCTAAGCAACCGGGCACCCATAGCTGTAGACGTTTTGTCTAGTACCCATAAAAGGCTTCCAAATTTTTTGCCTTCACGCAAATTCTCTGTTATTTCAAGGTTTTTTCTGCATGTGGAATCTAAAATCATAAAATCGTGGTTTTCGTAATAGGAAATAGAAATAATGTGCAAAAGATTTGATTGTTGTGTTTCAATTAAATATTTTAAACAGGATCCTGCAGCCTTACACGCAAATTTTTTACCCCTAATTTTTTTGATTTTCTCGTCACCAAAATGTGATTCCAGTAAATCCAAAGAAACCTTCTCGTCAAAATATGCTTCATCCTTGAAGGTAAAATATAGTCCAGTAGCTTCTTTTAATTTTTCTTTTAATAGTTTTTCTTCTGTCAGGTCATAATTTGCTACGCATTCTTTCGGGCTAAAGCGGCTTATCTCATTTATTATTTCTTGATAAGGATATTCAGATTTTAATTCTGTTACATTGAAATCACCAGTCATCAAATCAATAAAAGCGAGACCACATTTATCCCCTTCCTTAAAAATGCAACCTAAATAATTATTCTTACTTTCTTCAAGGGCACTTAAATCAGTGATGGTTCCCGGTGTTACGATTTTAACGACTTCCCGATTTACAATTCCCTTTGCCTGTTTTGCATCTTCAACCTGCTCACATATAACAACTTTGTAACCTTTAGATACAAGTTTGGATATGTATTGATCTGCAGCGTGGTGTGGCACTCCGGCCATTGGCACTTTATTATTTGCATCCCTGGAAGTAAGGGCAATATCCAATTCCTTCGAACATATCCGAGCATCCTCAAAAAACATTTCATAGAAATCGCCTAATCTAAAGAAGACTATATAGTCTTTATATTTATTCTTTATGTCTTTATACTGTCTCATCATAGGAGTGGCCATTAAGTGAAAACCTCCCACACTTATTCGACAAGCCTACCTTGTAAAGACCAAGTACGTGGTTGGGTGATTTTTACATTTACGAACTCGCCAATTAACGTTCGCTTGCCGTCAAAGTTTATCAATTTGTTTGTTCGACTTCTACCGGATAATCTCTTAACATCCCTTTTACTTACTCCTTCAACCAGTACTTCTTGTATTGTCCCTTTAAGGTGCTTATTTTTGTTTCTAGTTATTATATCCTGTACCTGCATCAACCTATTAAGGCGATCTTTTTTCACTTCAGGATCAATTTGATTATTCATTTTAGTAGCAGGAGTACCTCTTCGCTTGGAATACATAAAAGTAAACGCCGAATCGAACTGGACCCTTTTTACCACATCGAGAGTTTCCAAAAAATCTTTTTCAGTCTCCCCAGGAAAACCGACCATTATATCGGTGGTTATGGAAATATCCGAAATTACATCCCGTAATTTTTTTATTAAACCCATGTAATGTTCTCTTGTATATCCGCGATTCATTTTAGATAAAATACAATTACTCCCAGATTGAATCGGGAGATGGATGTGCTCACATATCTTTTCACATTCTTTCATTGTCAGTATGAGTTCATCAGATAGATCTTTTGGATGAGATGTCATAAATCTTATACGATAACGACCATCTATATCATTAATCTCCCGCAAAAGTTCGTGGAAAGCTATAGGTGTGGAAAGATCTTTGCCATAAGAGTTGACATTTTGGCCCAAAAGAGTTATTTCTTTATACCCTTTTTTGACTAGGTCCTTAATTTCTTTCAAAATATCTTCCTTTTCACGACTTTTTTCCTTCCCCCTAACATATGGAACAATGCAATAGCTACAGTAATTATTGCACCCGTAAGTAATAGTAACCCAGGCTTTTAAATTATCTCCCCGTAGAATTGGAAGTTTTTCGTGTAAATCCGAGTCCCTCGTTATTTCAATTGTAGGTGAATTTGCCCCCATGGAATTTTCTATTAGCCTAGGCAATTTGTGGACGTCTTTTATCCCGAATATAATATCCATATGAGGTAATTTCTGTGTTATATATTCAACCGTATGGGGTTGCTGTATCATACACCCTGATGTTGCAAGAATTAAATTAGGATTATTTTGCTTAAGCTGTTTTAATTGTGCAATTCTTCCATACGCCTTTCTTTCCGCTTTTTCTCTTACACAACATGTATTTAAAATTATTATGTCCGATTCTTTAAGGGTTTTAGCAGGGCAGTAGCCCATTTCTTGCAAGACCCCTGCAATCACTTCACTATCGTGAATATTCATTTGACAGCCCCATGTAAGGATTTTATACTTCATATTTTCACTTCCTAATTAGTTTTTAATACAATTGTTCTTAATGATATTTGAATTCAGGGCATAGTTCTTTTGCTTTTGTTATTGCTTTATTAAAATCATGCCAAACATCCCATTTGACTCTATTTAAAGCTTTTCCATGCTGACGAAGAATATATGCCGGGTGAAATGTTGGCATAATCCAATATGGCTCGTAATACACCCATTGACCGCGCTGGCGAATAATACTACTACCGGGTTTAAATAAATTAAAGGGGACAGAACCAAGGGCAATAATAACTTTAGGCATAATAAATGAAAGTTCTAGTTCGAGATTATGAGTGCATGCTTGGATTTCTTTTTTCGTTGGAGTCCTGTTCTTCGGCGGTCTACATTTAATAACATTAGTAATATAGATTTTATCTTTCCGTATTTCCATTTTGTCCAGTATAGTTGTAAGTAGCCGACCTGCCCGTCCTACAAAAGGGCGTCCAATTTTGTCTTCATCAAAACCCGGACCCTCACCAATTAAAACCAGTGGAGAATTTAATGCCCCCTCACCTGCGACTTTTTGGGTGTGACCTTCAACAGCATATAGAGGACACTCCTTGCACGAATTTAAATGTTCTTTTACCGCATTATATATATAAGTCCTTTTTTCTCTTGCTTCAATTGTATCATATCTCATAGATTCAAGTATTGTAGTTGCGTCTGACTCTTGAATACCAAATTTGTCTTTAAAATCCATTAGTATCTTCAAATTGGTCGGTAGGCTAATTTCAGTTGTTGAAAATACGTCCCTAATTCTATTTGCAACAATCACAGTCTCGCCTCCACTCTATGTTATTATAGCATAAACACCTAAAGTTTTTAAATAACACTTTGTCTAGCCGGTTTATTTTATAAAAAAAAAGGACTTTTAAAGCCCGATTTAATTAAAATCTTCCTTTAAAAATTCCGCTTTAAAACATTGTATATTTAATTTTAGCCCCCATATAGTGATAATAACACGCCTGCTGCTATAGCAGAGCCTATGACCCCCGCAACATTCGGACCCATTGCATGCATAAGTATGAAATTGCCGGGCTTTTCTTCTTGGGCCACTACTTGTGACACTCTTGCAGCCATCGGCACTGCAGATACACCGGCAGAGCCAATGAGTGGGTTTACTTTTCCCTTTGATAATACATACATAAGTTTACCAAAAAGAACCCCTGTAGCTGTTCCTACAACAAAGGCAGCAAGACCCAGTAGTATTATCTTTATTGTTCCCCATTTAAGGAAGTTTTCAGCACTGGCTGTAGCACCTACCGTCATGCCTAAAAATACAGTAATTACATTTATTAGTTCGTTTTGAGTAGTTTTGGAAAGTCTATCAACTACCCCACATTCCCTAAAAAGATTGCCTAGCATAAGGCTTCCTATTAATGCAGTTGCATCCGGAACTAGGAAACTTGCAAGTATAGTTACTATTATTGGAAATATAATTTTTTCACTTCTCGATACTAGCCTTAGCTGTTCCATTACTACCTGACGCTCTTTTTTGGTCGTAAGTGCGCGCATTATGGGTGGCTGTATTATTGGAACTAACGCCATGTATGAGTACGCGGCTACTGCTATGGGACCCAACAGATGTGGTGCTAATTGGCTTGTTAAAAATATTGCTGTAGGGCCGTCAGCGCCGCCAATTATACCTATTGATGCCGCTTCTTTAAAGTTAAAACCCAAAAGACTCGCACCTAAAAAGCTTGTAAAAATCCCAAATTGAGCTGCTGCTCCTAGTAGCAGACTTTTCGGGTTTGCAATAAGTGGGCCAAAATCCGTCATTGCTCCAACACCCATAAATATTAGTGGTGGATATATGTTTAGTTTGACTCCTTGGTATATCCAGTATAGGAAGTTACCTTCCGCCATAAGGTTTGCTTTGGGTATATTGGCAAGGAGCATACCAAAACTAATTGGCACTAAAAGAAGTGGCTCGTATTTTTTAACTATGGCAAGGTACATCAAAAAGCAGGCTATGATTATCATAATCGCCTGTTGTACGCTTAAATTTGCATATCCGGTTTTTCCGAAGAATTTTATTGTTTGCTCTAGCACGGTTTCTTCCCTCCGTAATTTTATTATCTATTTTACTCAATAGTTGCAAGGATATCACCGGTATCCACTGAGGCACCTTCGCTTGTATCTATGGAAACAATAACACCGTCTTTTGGTGTTATAATTTCATTTTCCATTTTCATGGCTTCAAGGATCATTAAAGTATCACCTTTTTGTACATTATCACCGGCTTTCACTTCGATTGACATTATGATACCGGGCATGGGGGCCGTGATTTTTTGCTCGCCTATTGTACTACCCGTGCTTATGAATTCTTGCTGTAGCTTAGGTTGCGGTTCTGGTGTTTTTGTTGAAGGGCCGATTGATGATTGCGTGGGTATATTCTGATTTATATGTGTCGATGTAGGGACTTGCTTATTTACTTCTTCTACTTCTACTTCATAAGTCTGTCCGTTTACGGTTATTCTATATTTTTTCACTTTACATATTTCTCCTTTCATTTACTTGTTATACGGTGTCTATTGATATTATGCATTCTCGATGCCATAGCCCATATGGGCGTTTTTTTATAAATTTTTCGTATTGTGTTGATTTGAATTTGCTTCATGGGTCTTTCTGTATACTCACTTATAGCTGCAGTAATAACTGCAGTCAGTTGGATATTTTCTTGTATGTTGTTAATAGCTTTTACTCGGTTAGTTCTTTGCTCTATTGTTTGATCTTTTATTACCATTATGCTACTTCTCTTTTGAGATGGCGCAAATACTACTTTCATCAGGTCTAAAATAACGGACAGTATATATAGTGTTACTAACACTAGACCCATTCCAAACATGGATGTTCTGATAGATTCTTGAAACACTTGTGTAATTGTCATGCCTTTTACTACCTCCTTTATACAGGAATATTACCGTGTTTTTTGGCAGGTCGTTTTTCGCTTTTAGATAATGACATTTCAAGGGCCGAAATTAATTTTATCCTTGTTGAGGAGGGCTCTATTATATCGTCTATATATCCTCTTGCTGCAGCTTGATATGGGTTTGCAAAGTTATTCCTGAATTCTTCCACTTTTTGTTTTCTTGTAGTTATTGGATCTTTAGAGGTTTCTATTTCTCTTTTAAATATAATATTAGCTGCCCCTTCCGGGCCCATTACTGCTATTTCGGCTGTGGGCCACGCAAAAACTTGGTCTGCTCCAAGGTGTTTTGAGCACATGGCTATATATGCACCTCCGTAGGCCTTCCGTACAATTACAGTAAGTTTTGGCACTGTGGCTTCCGAGTATGCATATAGTAGTTTTGCTCCGTGCCTTATTATACCTCCGTGTTCTTGGGCTACTCCTGGTAGGTAGCCTGGTGTATCGGTAAAAGTTATAAGTGGTATATTAAAGGCATCACAGTATCTAATAAATCTTGTGGCTTTATCTGAGGCATTTATGTCAAGGCAGCCTGCTAAAATTTTAGGCTGGTTTGCTAAAATCCCCACACTTCTATCGGAAAGTCTTGCAAAGCCTGTTATGAGGTTTTGGGCATATAGTGGTTGCACTTCAAAAAAATCGTTATTATCTACTATGTATTTTATGATATCTTTCATATCATAGGGCTTGCTTGGCTCTATTGGCACTATGGTATCTAGTTCCGATATGATTTTAGTAGGATCATCCTGTGTTGATTTATAAGGGGGATCTTCTAGGTTGTTCGATGGTATGTATGATAATAATTTTTTTATCTGTTTAAAGCATTCATGCTCGGTTTGACTTATGAAATGGGCTACACCACTTTTTTGGTTGTGGGTAATTGCACCTCCTAGGTCTTCAAAGGTGACATCTTCACCGGTTACAGTTTTTATCACTTGTGGCCCTGTAATAAACATGTTACTTGTACCCGATACCATGAACACAAAATCAGTTATAGCAGGTGAATATACTGCCCCTCCGGCACAGGGGCCAAGTATTACTGATATTTGAGGTATTACCCCTGAGGATATAGTATTTCTATAGAATATATCTCCATAGCCTTTTAGTGCGTCCACACCTTCTTGGATTCTAGCTCCTCCTGAATCGTTTAGACCGATTATTGGTGCTCCCATTTTTAATGCCATATCCATGATTTTGCAAATTTTTGCTGCATGCATTTCACCAAGTGAACCACCTATTGTGGTAAAATCTTGAGCATATATAAAAATAAGCCTACCATCTATTGTACCGTAACCTGTAACTACTCCTTCACCTGGAATTTCAGTGTTTTGCATATTAAAATGTGTTGAACGGTGTTTTACAAAGGCATCTATTTCTATAAAACTATCTTTATCTAAGAGGGTTTTTATTCTTTCCCTTGCTGTTAGTTTCCCTTTTTCGTGTTGTTTTTGTATGCGCTTTTCACCTCCACCTTTTTGTATTGTTTTGCGTTTTCGGCGTAAGGTTTCAAGTTTTGACTCAATTGTTTCCAATGCTGTTCCTCCTTATCTTTCACATAATTCAATTAAAACCCCTTTTGTGTCTTTTGGATGGATGAAGGCTATCTTGGCATTTTTTGCTCCGATTCTGGGTTTATTATCAACTAGGCATACGCCTTTTTGTTTTAGTTTTTCAAGCTTTTCTTCAAGATTATCTACTTTTAGGGCTATATGGTGAACGCCTTCCCCACGTTTTTCGATAAATTTAGCAATTGGGCCATCGGGTGAGGTTGATTCAAGTAGTTCTATTTTACTTTCGCCAACGGGAATAAAGGCCACACTAGCTTTTTGTTCTTTTACGGTCTCAACATGTGTGGTTTTGAGGCCTAGGATTTGCGTATATATTTGCATTGATTCTTCAATGTTTTTTACTGCAACACCGATATGATCAATCTTTTCAATCATCATGGTTTTCCCCCTTTTTAGAATTAGTTGCTTGTTTTGCCCACATCACGGTAAACGAAGGTGTCATTTAGAACACTTTTTATTAAGTATATCAATGGCAGCTGTATGAGGATCTGTCTCTTTTTTTAATATTTTTTCGGTGAAGGTTTTTATTTCAGCGGAATGTGCCATGCCAATTTTATTCAACTCAATTTCTCTAATTAGGCCGCACAGTTCCCGTTTAATACGTTCCTTTTGTCTGTTTAATAATATACCTTTATCTGCTAATTGTTTATAAACTTGTGAAATGATTTTATTGAGTTCCTCGATTCCCTCACCTGTTGTAGCAACTGTTTTTACTATAGGCGTTTTAAAGGCACTTTTATTTGAATTTAAATCTAAATTCATTTTTATTTCAGCTACTAAACGATCTGATCCATCCACATCTGATTTATTAACTACAAAAATATCACCAATCTCCATAATACCTGCTTTGATAGCTTGCACTTCATCACCCAACCCCGGAACAAGAATTAATACTACTATGTCGGCAAGTTTAACTATGTCTACTTCCGATTGACCCACACCCACAGTTTCGATGATTATATAATCCATTCCTGCAGCATCAAGGACTTTTATGGCATCATAGGTGGCTTGTGAAAGGCCTCCTAATGCTCCTCGACTTCCCATGCTACGAATATATATACCCTCATCTAGAGTCAGGTCTTGCATTCTAATTCTATCTCCTAAAATTGCTCCACCAGTGAAAGGGCTTGTAGGATCGATTGCAATTATACCTACCTTTTTGTCATTACTGCGAAGTTTTTTGGCTAGATGATTTACGATGCTGCTTTTACCTGCTCCTGGTGGCCCGGTTATACCTATCGTTATAGCATTGCCCGTAAATTTGTGGATTTGTTTAAGTAAATCAGATGTTTCTGAGGATCGTTTTTCTAAAAGTGAAATTAGCCTTGCAATACTCCTTTTTTCACCTCTGAGTACTTTTTGAACAATATTCGTCATTTATTCAATACACCTTCCGGGTTTAATTTTTAACGTTCTCTCTAATGAAATTTACAATTGCGGATGTAGGGGTTCCTGAAGTGAAAACTTCTTTTAAACCCGCTTCCTTAAGCCCCGGAATGTCCTCATCCGGTATAACTCCTCCGCCAATTAGCAATATATCCAATGCATTTTTTTCTTTTAATAATTCTAACACTTTAGGAAAAATGTAGTTGTGGGCTCCGGAAAGGACAGAAAGGCCTATGACTTGGACATCTTCTTGTATAGCTGTTTCCACTATTTGTTCGGGGGTTTGCCTAAGACCAGTATAAATAACCTCCATTCCTGCATCCCGTAAGGCTCTAGCAATAACTTTCGCTCCTCTATCATGGCCATCAAGCCCGGGTTTACCAATCAATACCCTAATGGTTTTAGTATCTTGCATGTAATCACCTCTTTATTATATATTTATTGAAGCCCTATATTCACCATATACATCACGCAAAATATCACATATTTCACCAAGTGTGCAGTAAGCTTTAACGCATTTGATAATTGACGGCATTAAATTATTATCGGTTTGGGCGCATTTTTTAAGCCCTTGCAAAGCAGTGCTCACTTTTAAGTCGTCCCGGGATGCTTTTAATTCTTTGAGCTTGGATTTTTGTAGTATTCCAACATTAGGATCTACTTTAAGTAGGTCTTTAGGGGAATTTTCCTTTGCCTTGTATTTATTGACACCTACAACTGTTTTTTGGCCTGATTCAATCGCTATTTGATGATTGTAGGCGCTGTTTTGAATTTCCTGCTGTATGAATCCTCGTTCTATGGCTTTAGGCGCCCCGCCAAGTATATCTATTTTTTCAATATATTCTTTAGCTTTCTGTTCTATCATATTTGTTAAATATTCTACATAATAAGAACCTGCTAATGGATCAACAGTATCTGCAACCCCACTTTCATGTGCTATTATTTGCTGAGTCCGTAGTGCTATTTTTACTGAGTCTTCTGTAGGCAATGCTAACGCTTCATCTTTTGAGTTAGTGTGAAGTGATTGAGTACCCCCTAATACAGCGGCTAGTGCTTGTATGGCCACCCGTATTATATTGTTGTCAGGCTGTTGAGCTGTAAGGGCTGAGCCTGCTGTTTGTGTATGAAATCTAAGCATCATTGATTTAGGATTTTGTGCTTTAAACCTTTCCTTCATAGTCTTTGCCCATAGTCTTCTAGCGGCACGAAATTTTGCTACCTCTTCTAATAAGTCATTATGCGCGTTAAAGAAAAATGACAATCTCGGTGCAAAATCATCCACTTGTAAACCCGCATTTATAGCCGCTTCAACATAAGCAATACCATTAGCAAGGGTAAACGCCACCTCTTGAACTGCTGTTGCTCCGGCTTCACGAATATGGTAACCGCTAATGCTTATAGTGTTCCATTTTGGCATATATTTTGAACAAAATTCAAAGATATCTGTTATTAATTTCATAGACTGTGTAGGGGGGAATATATATGTACCCCTTGCTACATACTCTTTTAAAACATCGTTTTGAATTGTTCCGGAGATTCTATCCGGTGCTATGCCTTGTTTTTCCGCAATTACTATGTACATTGCCAGTAGTATTGCCGCCGGTGCATTAATTGTCATAGATGTACTTACCCTGTCTAAAGGTATTCCCTCAAAGAGAATTTCCATATCTTTTAAGGAATCAATGGCTACGCCAACTTTTCCAACTTCACCACCAGAGAGAGGATGGTCCGAGTCATAACCGATTTGCGTAGGCAAGTCAAACGCAACACTAAGGCCTGTTTGACCTTGAGACATTAAATATTTATATCTCTTGTTGGATTCTTCGGCAGTTGCAAATCCCGCATATTGTCTCATGGTCCAAAGTCTACCTCTATACATTGTAGGTTGAACACCACGAGTGTATGGATATTCTCCAGGGAATCCTAAGTCTTTTAAGTAGTTAAATTCTTGTAAATCCAATTCCGTATAGATACGACTTATATCTATATTAGAGTCAGTGGAAAACTTTTCAAGTCTTTCCGGTTTTTTATTTAAAACTTTGCTTACCTTGTTTGTTTCCCATTCTTTTTTACATTGTTGAAGTCTCGTGAGATTCTGTTTACCCATTATTAATGCTCGCCTTCCTCCGTTTTATTTTTTAAATAAAAAAACAAAATTTCAGTATCGAGAGTAGGATTCAGTTGATAGCCTCCGTTTATTGCGTTTTTTACTATACATCGGCTTAAACTATAATTGGAAACACACCCTGTATACTAGGATACGATATTTATTTAAAAAAAGCAACTTATTCTTTAATTAAATAGTGAAAAGTACAGTGGTTTTCTGAATGCTATAAAGGGAAAGGGAAAGTCGGCATTAAAAAATGTGGGGTTCTAAAGATATCCCCACACAATAACATTAACAGAAAATCAAAACTTGACCTCGTTTTTCAAACCCAACCTCTCAATTTCATGTTGTTTGCAATGCGTTTGATAGCCACTAAATACGCCGCTTGTCGCAGGCTTACTTTAGCATTTGTGTGCATGTTATATACATCATTAAAAGCATTAGTTAATATATGTTCAAGTTTATCGTTTACCTCTTCTTCAGTCCAGTAAAAATTCATTAGATTTTGCACCCATTCAAAATATGATGCTGTAACACCACCCGCATTACATAGGATATCGGGAAACACAGGAATTTGTCTCTTTAATAGTATTTTATCTGCCTCAGGTGTAGTAGGACCATTAGCCGCTTCAATTATAATTTTTGATTTTATTTTCGGTGCATTGGTTTCATCAATTGCATTTTCAAGAGCCGCAGGTATGAATATATCTATGTTATCCAAAGTCCAGAATTCATCGAGACTGATTCTTTTAGCGCCGGGGAAGTCCGAAATAGTGCCATTTTGTACTTTGTATTCAAATAATTTTTCTATATCTATGCCTTCCATATTATATAGGGCATATGTGCCTATTTTTTTATCCCATTCCCCAATTGCCACAATTTTTGCCCCGTTTTTGCTACAGTACAGTGATGTGTAACTACCCACATTACCAAAGCCTTGGACGGCTATATTAGATTTGGTTATATCCATTCCCATTACTTTACACGCTTTTTTTACAGCTATTGTTACACCATATCCAGTTGCCTGTGTTCTGCCCTGAGAACCGCCTAAAGGAATTGGTTTTCCCGTAACTACACCAGGTACATTGTAACCTTTCAACGCACTAAATTCATCCATAAACCAAGCCATTACTTGGGCGTTTGTATTTACATCTGGAGCAGGTATGTCTTTGTCAGGTCCTACCATTGTGTTGATAGCCTTTAAGTAATTTCTGGTAAGCCTTTCAAGTTCACTGTTTGATAGTTCTAAAGGGTTACATGTAACACCACCCTTTCCACCACCGTATGGTATCCCAACAACTCCACATTTGAATGTCATCCACATAGAAAGGCCCTTTACTTCATCCAAACATACATCTTGATGATACCTGAAACCACCTTTTGCAGGCCCCATTATGGTGCAGTGTTGGGCCCGATACCCTGTAAATGTTTTTACTGTCCCGTCATCCATTTTCACAGGGACCTGCACTATCATCACTCTTTCGGGTTCTTTTAAAAGCTCGTAATAAGATTCTTCAAGTTGAAGTTTTTTGCATGCAAATTTGATTTCCTGTTGAACCGAATCAACCGGGTTAATATTTTTAGACATTTGCTGATCTCCTTTCATATTTTTTTTGAGTTAAGTTTTCCTAGCTTAAAACCTTCATATAAGGCCATTTTGTTTAATTTATCAGTACCTTTGGGTACTCTAGTCAACACAGCTTTTTCTATAGATTCTTTTGAAACTAGATCGGTAACTGAGATCAATATTCCTAATGCTGCAATATTGGCAAAAATAGTCTTTCCAATCTTTTCTTGAACAGTTTTCAATATAGGAATACTTATAGTTTCAAAAATATCATCCGGCTTTTTTATATGTGAATCGATAATTAAAAGTCCTGTCTTGCGAAGATCACTTTTGTATTTTAACATTGCTTCTTCAGTTAATGCAAGTAAAATATCAGTTTTTGTGACTTTTGGATAATCGATATTCGCATTACTGATTATGACTTCTGCCCTACTAGTCCCGCCACGAGCTTCGGGCCCATAGGACTGCGATTGGACCGCGTTTTTACCGTCGAGAATGGCGGCTTCGGCCAAAATAATTCCTGCAAGGATTATGCCTTGGCCACCAGAACCACTGAGTCTTATTTCTGTTCTTTCTTCCATTTTAACTATCCCCCTGTGCCATTTCAATGATTTTGGCATATTCCTCCGTATATTCCGGTGCCAACTCCTTATAAAATTCTCCAATAACAATTTTCCCGAAAAGTTCTTCAGGCAACATTTTTGAGGCTGTTCTTACTGTAATTGCCATTTCCCGAATTTTCTTCATCATATCAACAGGTGATGCCATTTTGTTCCTGCGCCCAAAATATGTCGGACATATATCAACCACATCTATCATTGAAAATCCTTTATGTTTTAATGCTTTTTCAACTATTTTTATTAGTTGGCGAATATGATATACGGTTCCGCGAGCAACATATGTAGCTCCTGCAGATTGGGCTAATTTGCAAAGATCAAAATCCCTGTCTATGTTGCCATAGGGGGCTGTAGTAGCAAAAGCCCCTTTTGGTGTCATTGGAGAGTATTGTCCACTTGTCATGCCATAAATATTATTATTAAAGACAATTGTAGTAATATCAATATTTCTTCTTGCAGCATGGATAAGATGATTGCCACCTATAGCAGAGCAATCTCCGTCTCCGGTAAGGACTATGACTTCTAAATCGGGTTTTGCCATTTTTATGCCGGTTGCAAATGCAAGAGCACGGCCATGAGTAGTATGTAAAGTATAAAAGTTCATATAACCTGGTGCCCTCGAAGAACACCCTATTCCGGACACTATACATATTTTGTTTTGATCAAGCCCTAGATTGTCTATAGCCCGGACGACAGCTCCAGTTATAATTCCATGACCGCAACCGGGACACCATATGTGGGGGAGTTTGTCGTTTCTAAAGTATTTTTCCAATTCTTTACGCATTTTCTACCACCTCTTTGACTTTAGCAATAATTTCTTGTGGTGTAAACAGTTCCCCATTAAACTTGGTTAAGCCAAATACCCGAAAGGCCCCTTTAGCGGAAGCTTGAATTGTTTCTAATAGTTGCCCATAATTCATTTCTGCAACTATTAGATTCTCCACAGATGATTGTACGAGTTCCTGGATTGCATTGTGTGCAAAAGGCCATATTGTTTTTAACCTTAACATTCCAATTTTAAAATCGTCCTGTCTTAAAAGTTTTACTGCATGCAACACTGAACGTGCAGTGGAACCGAAAGATACTATAACTGTTTTGGCATCTTCGAGACAAACCTTCTCGTATTCTACAATATCTTCAACATTATTGTAAATTTTGCCCATTAGTCTGTTTAACAAATCCTCTGCGATCTTAGGATTTGTCGAAGGAAAACCCGAAGTATCGTGGATTAGGCCGGTGACATGAAATGGTATT
>CAYMGK010000033.1:0-2915 GCA_964389965.1 uncultured Clostridia bacterium
AGTGGATATGTTCCTACTAGCACTCCATTTTCAAAGTTTATGTTTTGTGGATTTATTACATATAATAATGCTAGTGCACATCCGCCCATAACAAATGATGTTAGGTAAAACAAAAGTATAGTTTTTAACATTTTTTTATACCTTTATCCCTTCTTATTTTACACTATTAAATGCTACTATGCAATCCCTTTTATTTGTAGTTTTAAAGCGGATGCCTTGCTTGATTGTGTGGTCCTGCATAGCCATATATAGCCCATATTAGCTTTAATTAGATGCCTGCCACAGGGAAGGTCATGTTCTTTGTGTTAAGGGTCTTAAATTGCTTTTAAATGGGCTGGTGTGGCGAATAACCGGCTTTATAATATATTTCTTCAACCCACCCGGGGGCCTCTGGGCTCTGGGGCATAGAGTACCCCCTCTTGAAAATATCCCTTTCTATAAGCCCCTTATATTCATACATTGTTCCCGCATAAATTTACACCGTACAAGCTGTTTGCTTGCCCTAAACGGTTTTATTAATATCAAGCAATAGTACACAAGTCTAGTTGTGTTCTTAAGTTCCTTAAAACGCATTTAAATGTGTCCTGATTTTAATTATTTGATGTTTTCGGTAAATTGATTAATTTACAGGCTTGTTTTTCTGATTATTCCCCCCGCACCGGAAACACAGCCCGGCATCCGCACTTTATCATTGCCATATTGTTAGTCCCAACAAAATGGGTATAGCTTCCTCGGAGCATCAAGGACAGACAAGGTGTTGCGATAAATGTTACATATAAAAAAACCTGTATTGCAATTTTTATGTAACGTAACGACAATTTTGACAATTTAATTGTAACCTTTAAAGTATGAAACAATGGGCATATTTCAATAGTAAATGCTATAATTTTATTTTTATTTGCTCAATGATAGAAATTCTGATCATTGGCTATTTTGTCCCCTGCACTTTTTTAAAATAAAAAAATAGAGGCTGCATAACAACCTCTATCGCTTATTTGTCTATGTTATTCTAATGGTTTTAAGACGTTCATTGCATTGTTTGTATAATCCAGTGCCATTATTATTAACGTGTGAATGCGTTGATAGTCGTAAAACCAATTAAAAGATTGTTTTCTGTGTTCGGTGCGATCTTCTTCTTTGTAAGAGTTAATATATTCAATAGCTGCCTCCGGGTCGGGGTCTTTATTAAAGCTATAACCATTTACCCATTCTGATAATAAAAATAATACTTTTTTTAAACTGTCATTTGCCTGTAATATCAGGTCTTTGTTCTCCATTTCTTCCATATTCTTGGTCTCCTTTGCAATTGATCTCCAAAGGGTATATAATTTAATAAGCAATGATCCCTTTGGGTCTTTTGGTTTTAGGCACTCATTTCCTTGGTCGGGTGAGTGCCTGTTTTATTGATTATGCTTTTATTGTTTTTTATTTCTTCACCCCCTTTGAGGTTCCTACTTCTGGTTTGGGTCTATCGGTTCTTAATACCAATTTCCCTGAAGTGTATAGTGGAGCCATTCGCCATTCTTAAAAACAACTTTTAAATAACTGTGTCTTGGCTCCTTTTTATCTTTTATCCACTTAACTGATACGGGATAATCCTCTTTATTGCTGCCTATCATCGAATTGTGTAGTTTGTGTATGTCCCGGAATAGTTTTTGTTGCCATGATGCCAGCTTTTTAAATCCTGTTATTTTGGTAATGTCTGCTTTGGTATTGTCCATGTTATTTGGCCTCCGCTTTTTTAAAACTTAGGTCTTTGCATCTAAATTTGTAGCTGTTTTTTCTTCGATTGCGTTCTTTTCTTATGCCCTCTATTTTGCCTGCCTGGAAAATAGTTCCTAATATCCATACATAACTACCATGTTCCTTTAATATTTCTAATGCGTGCAGTTTCTCTGCTATTTCCATACTTAAAAAAAATTCTGTTGCACTAGTATAACCAACTATTTTTGACAATTCTTTTGCTTTTTTCTCTAACTGGTTCCTGTATCTTTTATATTCTTTCGCTTCTTCTTTTGTTTCAAATTTGCGTGTACCTACATAATGATAGGGTGGTGTAGGTTTATGAGGATACTTTGCTTCAAACTCTTTTACCTTCTGACTAACTTCCTCTTGAAATTTTGCTAAATTTTCTTCTGTTGGCTCTATCCCTCTATCAATTAAAATATTTGTATGTGATTTTCTACCTAATTCTTTCCATCCTTCAGGTGTATTAATATCTAATTCTTTAGTTTCTAACATAATTATCCCCTTTCATTTTTTAGTTGAAAGAGGTATCCATCTATGATAAAATAATCCTTAGAAAGATACATCTTTCAGAATGTTTTTCAGAAAAGTCTAAGCAACTCGCCAAAGTGTGCTAGGCTTCTTTCTTTTTTTTGAAGGTATTCCCAAGTTAGGGATACCTTTGCCTCAATTATCCTTTACATGCTCCACTACATCCGAAATGTTACAATCTAGGTATTTGCATATTCTGTCTAGTACCTCCATGGCCACATATTCGTTTTTTCCCATTTTAGCAAGTGTTGATGTTGAAATACCTATTGCTTCCGCTATGTGTTGTTTGTTCCCTTAAATTGTTGCTCTTTTTTAAGTAATACTAATACAGATTGATTATTTTAGATGTTTCTGTTAGTACATTGCCGAGTATTTCCCTCAAAAGCTCGTTTTGCTTTCTGAGTTCTGCTATTTCTTTTTCCATCTTGCGCCTTTCAAGCGGTGAAAACCGCTCCAATTTCACACCTTCAACCTCTGCTATGTGCTCGGGTGTAAATCTTATTGCTGTTAAGCCTCGAACTGGGGTTATGATTCCATCCAATCGATAGTTTTCTATTGTTTTTACCGTTACCTGCCAGCGTTTGGCAAGGTCTTGTTGCGTGAAAAGTTTGTCCATGGAATTTTCCCCTTTCCATTTA
>CAYMGK010000033.1:2925-13989 GCA_964389965.1 uncultured Clostridia bacterium
ATCAAAATTGATTAACTGTGAGTCTAGCTGTTTGTTTTTAGTGTACTGCTTTTAATTCGTTCTCCTTGAAGTAAAAAACGCCTTTTGTGGTTGCTACATAGTGTGTCATTTGTTTGCATCTAGGGCACTTTTTTATTCCTTCCCCGTCTGCTTCGAGAAGCATTTTATTACAGTTCTGACATCTAATGTCCTGCATTGTATCCTCTCCCTTTATTCTTTCGTGTTTAATTCTTCACACTCATCAAACCAATCTTCTAAATCTTCAAAAGATAGTTCAAATTTAAACCCGTTACACATTTCATCTGTTTCAATTTCATATACTGCATAACCTAGTCGATTATCATAGGTCCAATCTTTAGCATTAGATCTTTTAAAATAGAACCCATATTTTTTTGCCTTTTCTAATAATTCAGCTTCTTTCACCTTATCAGAGGTAACAAGTCTGTTTCTTTTCATTTTTTCCACTCCTTTCATTCTTTCACATGTTCCACTACATCCGAAATGTTACAATCTAGGTATTTGCATATTCTGTCTAGTACCTCCATGGCCACATATTCGTTTTTTCCCATTTTAGCAAGTGTTGATGTTGAAATACCTATTGCTTCCGCTAAATCCGTTTTAGTCATTCCTCTGTCAATTAAGAGTTTCCATAGAGGATTGAAATTAAAGGACAAGTGACACCGCCTCCTTTTCTTGTATTTAATTCTATATTTAACATTATAGTCCTTTCTATTTAATTTGTCAAATATTTAATGTAATATTATATACTTATTTTTCAATATATTAAATATAGTATCGAATTTGTGTAAAACGTATCAAAATAGATACTATTTTTATTTTACGGGGGATTAAATTTGCAATAAAATAAAGAAGTGCCTTGGCACTTCTAGTTTGAATCTTGTATAGCCGTTACCGTTCCATTATCAAAATAAATATATTTATATCCATAATACACCCACTGTTCACTTACCCCATATTTTGTAGTTGTTTTATTTATTTTTTTTGGTTCCCCCCATGTAGAGGCTTTTACTTCTTCCACTGTCATGCCTATTTGCGGTTCTTTGATTCCTTCTGGTAATTCAACGGAGCTGCTAATTTTTTTAAATGTTTCTAATGTGTCCTCATAGCCGGTTTCGTATTTTCTTTCCATTTTTAAATTTCCGTTTCTGTCTAAATAATAATGTACCACAGCGGCAGGGAAACGTACCTTTAAATGGTTGTCTTTTTTGTCTAAATGGTATTCGTCGTCCCATATTATTTGATAATATCCATTGGGGTTTATAATAAAATATGTAGTCCAACCGTTGAATATTAGCCAGTTTTTATGTTCGTCTGTTCCTTCCCAGGTTCCTATGTATTTTTTTAATTCTGTTAACTCTCTTAAAAACATCTCTGCGTCTTTATAATCCTCAAGCTTGTAAAACAATTCTTTCGCATTTTTGAAATCTCCATTTCTATATTGGTTATGTGCGTGAGTGTATATCATCTCTAAGTACCTGTTGCTTTTCTTATATGTGTCAAGGTTAACAAATATTGTAGTTGCTTCTCCGAATTTGTTTTCTTTAAATAATCGAATCGCTTCTTGATATTTTAAATATGGCATTATTACATATTGTATTGTAAAACCTGTGACTAAAAACATAAGCAATATTATTATTAATAACATCTGTTTTTTATATGGTTTTAACTTTTTGTCCATTTTTTTCTTCCTCCTTTTTATATTTCTATCCTGTAAAATACATTTTATCAATAATCTTGGTTAATTTGAAGTTTATTACATTGGATTGCTAAATTAGCCTCTATATCGGGTCTTTTGGCTTGTTTGCTTGGCCCTAGTGGTGATGGGTATAATAATTTATTTAAACGTCTTAAATCGCATTTATAGGTCTTGAAATGAGCCTGTTTGTTTGGCTGATTTAAAAAAGGGCCATATCATTAAAAATCATTGAATAAATATCCCTTATAAGGTAGAATTATGTAAAAAAGGGGGAGATTTTATGTTTAAGAAGTATAGGCAGTTGGTTGTTGGAATTATTTTAGGAGCATTCATATCGGACTAGTTAACATAACTTCATATGATGATGCATAAATTTCAAATTTTAAATGGACATCAGAGTTTAATGTAGTTCTTTCTGGGGAAACAAGATTTTGATTTTCTTATATTCAAATAAAAATCTAAAGGAGGATAAACATGGCGTTAATCTTATGCCCGGAATGTTTAAAAGAAGTATCTGATAAGGCTCAGAATTGCCCTAATTGTGGCTATCCGCTTACAAATGAAAGCAATACTCAAACAGAAATTGACCTTGATGAAAATATTAGACTTATATCAGTTGATAAAGAAGTAGAAGAAAAACCATCAGAAAACAGCCCGTTTGCAAAAGATTCTGCTTTATGGGTTTTAATCGGCGCAATAGTAATAGGGGCATTTGTTTGGATGTATCAAGGTATCAATAATCAATATTGGGAATATAAGCTTAGCAAAGAGGACACATACGAACCAAAAATAACAGGCAATTATTCTGGCACAACCTCAACTAGCATACCAGATCCAAGGGACAAAAGGGAATCTTTCGCATCGTCTATAAAACAAGCATTAAATGCTCCTGGACTTCCCCAAATGTGCGAAAGGGCATACTTCAATGATTTGGGAGAGCTTATTATCGAAGTAAATGGAGAATGGATTGTGCTAGATGATGGACTAAAAAAAGATATGATTTATGCAATCAAAGAACTATTAAAAAAGAAAAAAAGCGACTTAGGCGTAGAAGGATACGGTCAATTTTTTAGCACATCTGGTCAAGGCTTAGAATCGTTTTACGCTAAATAATTTAAAAGTACACTAAGATGCCTCATGGCGCTTCTTTTTTGTATCTATAAACAATAAACAGAGAAAATAAAAGAGGGGCAGCATGCCCCTAAATTTTTTATATTTTCCTGTTTCTCAGCAATTCGGTAAAATTATAAAGCGTTAAACTAGCCATTTAATCACCTCTAACCAAACCTAGCAACAGCGTTATCAGATACCCATTCCCTAGTTGCCAGCATATTAGTATCTCCTGCTTTTCTATAATAACCAAGATATGCTCTGTCTCCCAGAAATATATCACTAGCGCTAATTTTTAATGCCGGAAAATCTCCGCCCCCAGCAGTAAACAATACCCTATCTCCTGAGGTAGTCCACATAGAAAATTGTTTATCTGCATTATCCTTTTGTCCTATCGTTAAATCACCGCTTACAGTAGTTATGCCATTTAAATCAATTTTTTCAGCGTCTATCGAAAAAGCAGATGCAGTTTGGTTAATTCTGGATGCTATTGTATTTCCATCGACATCAGAAAAACTAACTATAGAAGATATTTCATCCGACATCACCCGAATCATTCCATATCGGCTATACATATCATATTCTAAATCGCCAACAGAACTGACGACATTAGAAACACTCAATTCAATACTATCGGCCCGTTGATTGATACTAGATATTTGCCCGGATATAGTAGTCTGAACAGTTGAGATAGTATCATTAACAGCAGTAATTTCAGTGTCAATGTAATCCCGAGTATCTAAAACTGAGCTTTCTATCCCGTCGGCTCTAATGTTTAAGTCAGAAATATCGCTGCCCAAAATATCAATTATAATAGCCTGAAAAGATATTTCACTGGCATTTTGTTGTATCAAAGTAGCATGGGAGCCAAAACGGCTATTAGTTTCCTCGGCATACGAAGAAAAAACAGGATTTCTTAGCAGGTCTAAACCCGGAACAACACCGTCATCCAAATGGCCTATCTCAATGTTTCCTGCTTTAATGTGCTTGGCTATAATGGTATCGTGTTCAATACTATGTCCGCTCATTTCACCATTGCCCTTAAATTTACCGTCGATGAAACCCGTAGTATCAAAACTGGCTTTTAACTGTTCAACCAGTCTTTCCTCCGGGTCGCCCATATCAAATTCACATTTCCAAGGTTGAAATATATTGTATTTGTGTCTGATTAATCTGGGCCTAGGACTATCCGGTGCAATATCCGGGTCCACCATATCGCCTAAAGTAAAATCTTCATGGGAGTATTCGGGAAGAGTCCTCAAATCAACCAGTTTCACCCTATACAAATACCTAGGCCTACAAATCAATTCTAATTCAGCAGTAGCCTTTTCAAGTAACTCTTGTTGGTCGTAAATGTCTTGATTTTTATAAATATCAACATACTCCCTAGAAGTATAACTATGATTAGTGATATACTTTTTCCCGTCATTAACCGTAGCTATATCCAAATCATCATGCCCAAAGGGATATAGCTTAGTAACAAGCTTGTTAGACTGTGTCCTTGTAATATGTTTAAGGTTTTTCTTGTACCTAACTTGAAACCCGGTATAAGGCTGCCATTTGTTGGCGTCTCTCAAACTAACAGTCTTGTTGACACTGTCCCAGACCAAATAGCCGCCCCATGTTTCTTGTATCATTTTAATCAGCTCAAGTCGGCTAGCTTTTTCAGCTTCTAAATCTCTAATCCCGTCAACATCAACTGTTCCCATAGTCCACCCCGAACCTTGCAAAATAGCATACAAAGCATGGGCGGCGGTACCGGTAGGGTAGAGGCCACCACTTAAATTGTCGCCGCCACCGACAATAGTAACTGTTAAATCAGCGGGAAATTCAACAGTGGGGTCGTTGCAGATATAAGGCTCAACATAGCTTGCGTTAAATTCATACCACTTCTCAATAGCCATAACTTTAGCCCATAGCTTGTTATTTTCATCTCTTGTAAAATCTATGGCGTCATCCTTCAGAAGAATATAAACTCTATCGTTCGCCCAAATTTCACATTCGGGCGTGATTTCTTCTAGTTTTTCAGAATTAGCAGGTATCATAAATTCAAGAAAAGACTCATCGTTAACATTCTTTAAGGGCATCAGCCCTAGGAGACAAGCAAGCCACAGACTGTCCTTTTGAATTTTTAACTTCGATCCTGTCAGGTATTTGCATAAAATCAACTCCTTGCG
Organism: uncultured Clostridia bacterium; assembly: GCA_964389965.1. GTDB lineage: Bacteria > Bacillota > Thermosediminibacteria > Thermosediminibacterales > Tepidanaerobacteraceae > DUNY01. The sequence goes on from CAYMGK010000033.1 coordinate 7,930, forward strand.
TTTCTTATATTTTTGTTACTTTGAAAATTTTAAAACACGGTGTAATTGCCTTGCAAATATTTCTCCGTCAATATCATCCTCGAATGTGGTTTTTTCTGAATTATACAGTGGTGCATTAAAATTATTTATGGTTTTTCTATCATTAAAGGTTGAAGTTTTTGAGGTTTGGTTAACAGGCCTTTGGTTTAAAACAGCTATTAAGCCCTCTAACTTTTTAGACAGATCCGGAGGGAATATAAGTTCGCCCGGTTTATACATAGCCATACCGTAAGACAAAGTTTTTGCGCCTGTATGAAATTTAGGCAGGGTTTCGATATAGTCTTTAGCGGTTAAATAGTCACTTCTATGGAGCATATCCGCCACGGTAGGACTCAGTTTAGTTAGCTCGTCATAAACGGGTACGGCCCTTTGTTCGGCGCTCTTGTCTCCGCCATATTCATACTCTCGCTTGAAGCCCACAATGCTACTTGCAAGCCTATAAATCTGTGCATTATCAGAGCCATAAGTTTTGTCTTTTGCCTTATCAGCATAGCTTGGTACATCTCTTACAATTTTCTTAGCAGTTTCAAAATCACCTTCATCTAAAGCTGTAGCAATTTTATCAAGATAGTTCTTCTTAAATTCGTCAAACATATCTTTCGACATAGTAGAGGCCAGGGCAATCATGCTGACCGTATGTTCATCAAATACTATCTCGATTTCTTTATAAGATTTTTCCCACCTTTTCTTTTCTTCCTTGGCCGTTTCTTCAATGCTCTTAATCTCATCCTGTGCAATTTTCTTTTTGTCCTCTAACCCTTGCTTTTCAAGGTCAACCTCACGCTTGTGTTTTTCTTCACTAATTCGCTTTTCAATCTCGATAACCTTCTGCCTTGCCTGTTCGGAAGTTCTAACCTGCCAATAAGCCAATTCTTCTTCCAAGTCCTCCATGCGTTTGTCGTGGTCGTATGCCTGTTCTCGACGGTTCAGCGCTTCAATCTCTTTGTCTATGCCCTTAATGATTTCTTCTTGCGCTGCTTTTTTCTTATTTGCTTCATCGTCAATCTGTTCGATGCGCTTATCGTGTGCTTCTTTAATTGTCCTTTGTTCGTCTGATATTAATTTCTTAAATAGCCCAAACTGATTTTCAATTCTCGCCTGTTCTTCCTGCTCAGACTTCGCTTTCGTTTCATATAATTTCTTATAACTTTGTATCTGTTCTTCTGTGCTTAATATGCCTAACTTGGTTATGTGCTGTATATGCCTTTCTTCTCTGGTGTAAGACTCATCCATAATCTGATTTCTCAATTTATAAAGATTAACCTCGGCTTGTCTGCGGGCCTCTAGGTTGTCGTATTGGTTTTTAAGCACTCGTTCCCAACCCGCTATTTCTTCCTCGATAGACAATTGTCCTAAACTCTTTTGCCTATTAATCCAATCAACAGAGTCTTGCAATGTTTTGTCTCTAAGCCGCTTTTCAGTGGCATATATACGCTCCATCATATCCATGCGTTCTTCAGCAGTTCTGACATATTCGCTATCAATTCTTTTTAGCTCAGCTAGTTCATTTTTTATAGTTTGTTGGCTTTCCTCGGTCATTCTTTTTTTATGTTCTAATAGTCTAAGTGAGTCTTTTAGTAATTCGTTTTCCTGTCTAGCAGCAGCTGAAGTTGCTTTAGAAGTGCTTCCGCTAGAAGTGCCGATTTTGTTTAATAGTTTAATATAAAGATTCGATTTTTCTTCTAGTTTTTCGAGGTCTTTGGAAACCCTTTCCCATTCATCATATAGGCCCATAAATTCATCTTTAGCCTTTTTATATGCAGCAGAGTAAAGACGTCCTCTATCCACTCGGTCTACGCCTACAATGGACTCTAGCGCATATTCCCGTGCTTTATCGGTAGCCGCCCGTCTTGCATCTGCAACATCTTTAAGCTGTGATATTTCCAATTGATATGATCTTATCTTTGACTCGGCTTGATTTTTAACGATCCTTGCCAAATCTTTTTCAGCTTCGATTCCGTCTAATACAGTCTTTATTCTGGCCTCTCTAACATCTTCTAGTGCCGACATTTCTATTGTGTAACCGCCCGCAACCTCTTTGATGGCATTCGCACTTAAATCATATTTATCTATTAAATCTATTACCGTTTCAGCGGACAGAACCTGACCGTTTCTCACATCCTGCATTGCCTTGTTTAATGTTTTAAAGTCACCGGATACACCTTTGATAATGTTCCCAAGGGTTTTATATGCTTTTTCTGAATCAAATACTGTTTGATTTATTTTGTTTATCTTTTTATCGGTATCTTCCAGTGCTGTACTTTGGTTTCTCAAGGATTCATTGTAAAAATCAACAGAGGTTTTGACTGTTTCCATGGTTGTTTTGTTTTTTTCCAAGCGCTTTGTTTGAGCCTCTATCATTAATTGTGCTATCCTGAAATCGTTTTTTTCTTTATTAGTCAATTCGTCCCTTTTTGCATATAATTCATCATATACAGCAGTCCATTTTTTTAGGCTCTTAGTCGCTTCTTCGACTTCTTTTTTAGCATCCTCATATTTTCCTTCGTGCTTTGCTATGTTTCTGCGTGCTAAATTTTTAGCATATTCCAATTCTTCCTCGTTTAATTCTCTGATAATTCCTAGTTGAGTAGAAAGGGACAAGTTTTCATTATCGAGTGCTTGCTTGGTTTCGGGTAACAGGTTTGTTATTTGTTGCTTTATGTCTAGCAATTCGCTTTGTTCTTCGGCGGTTAATCTTGTTTTGGATGCTAGCTCTTCGTATTGGGGTAATAATTCATTTATTGTATTAGAGGTTTCCGATTGTCTTTGGAAAACTTCAAGAGACCTTTCCATTTCTTCGCGTTGTTTTATAATATGATTGGTTAGGGCCACTATACCACCGGTTAGTGCAGCAATTCCTAAAAGCGGAAGATTAGTAACAAATGTAGTTTTCATGGCAGTAGCAAGTGCCATTGTGTTAGTTGTTAAATTGCCGATTCCGCCTGTGAGTAGTTTTATTCCTGCGTTTGCAACAGGCATGTGTGCACCGAACAGTTTTGTACCGGCTTCCAGGGCCTTAACTGCCAACATTACGCCGGTAAATGCGGCTATTGCGTCCTTGGCTCCTTTAGGCAATGAATTAAATATGTCTATAGCCTTTGTTCCTCCATCAGCTAACAGCTTTAGGGCATTGCCTAGTCCGGCATCACCCATGGCAGCAGCCAAGGCTTTTGCGGATGTTTCAAGCGACTGTTGTTTTCTTTCCAGGGTTTCCATGGTCAAGGCATTCTTTTCCATAGAATAGCCGTTTGCGTCCATCATGTTATTAAGTGCTTCTTGTACGTTTGTCATCCGCTCGATTAGACCTATGAAATAGTTTCTCCGATAAACTCCTGCAGCAGCTTGGGATATGTCTCTCTTTTGTAAGTCATTCCATTGCTCTTGCACACCTAATGCTATGGCTAATTCTTCATTGAACAGCTCTGCGTCGTCGGCGGCCTGAATAAATCCGTCTTGGATGTCTGTACTTAAATTATCCCAATTAGCTGAAATATCCCCAAAGATTCCTAGTGCACTTCTAAACTGGGATTTAGCCTCATCAACAAATACTTCAATGCCCATAGCCTCCATAACATTGATAGATGCGGGCCTTTGGATATAGCTCAATATAGAATTTAAAGCCGAGCCTACTTCTTTTCCTGTTCGACCCGAGGCCTCTCTCATTGTGACAAGTGTTGCTATAGTTTCATCTAGCGACATATTCATAATTTTAGCAGCGCTGGAAGACCTTAAAAGTCCATCAACTAAATCCTGAGATGTCGCGGCATGTGTATCAGCGGTCTTATTGATTTTATCCATTACAAGGCCTAAATCCTCAGCTTGTAACTCCCATTGTGCCATTATGCCTATCATGGATTCAGTGGCGTTTTGGGCGTCTAATTCGGCGGCATTAAGGGCTAATAAAGAGGTTTCTGTTAGCTTTAAACTGTCGGCCACGTTATAGTCGGATTGCGCCCATCTTAATGCTATGTTTTGGACGCTTTCGATAGGCTGTCCGTATTTTACGCCTAGTTTAAACAGTTCGTCCCGATATTCCTCAAGCACAAATGACGAATCTTCCATAACTCTGGCTATGCTAACCATGCCTGTTTCTACATCTTTTATAGTTTCTGTGGCAAGTTTACCGGCTTTGATATAAGCATAGACCTTTGCAGCACTGGCTGTGAATGCTCCGCCGGCATGTCCGACTGTGTCGGCCGTTTCGTTCAATGATTCTTTTAATTCGCCTACAGGCTTAGCAGTGGCCTGAATTTCCTCTCTAACAGCTTTAAACGGCTTGCCCCATTGATCTAATATTTCTTGGGGTTTAATGTTTTTGAATTGTGAAGGAAAAATAGCATGATCGGCTTTTGCACTTTGCATATCTTTCATTTTCATTTTGGCTTTTAATTCATCTAACTGCCTGCTTAGGCTTTTTATCTTTTTCTCAAACTGAACAGTAGAATGAATGGCGGGATCATAGTTGAGTCCCAGGTTAGCCATGATTTTTGTATCATTTTTATTGTTCATGTAATCACATCCTCAATCTGTTTTTATAAAAAGTCCTAACAATCGGCTTGAAGTCGTGGTGAGAAAAAGAGCCGATTGCTAGGATAAAAATTATTATCGCTGAACTGCTATCATTTTAGGGCTGCGGCCGGGAATGTTAGACCAGCCATAAGTTAAAGACATAAATTCGGCAAATCCTAATATAATTGATGGGTCATATATTCCCCACTCGAATATAAAAGAAATAAGGTCACAGTTTCTTTCCCCCACCCTCATATTCAGTTGAACTGCTATTTCGTTAAAAGCATTTTCGGCTTGATGTATCATTGACGGATAATCCTGTATTGCCTGCATTCTTCGATTTAGAACCGTATCGCCATCAATATATGCAAGTTCATGCTCTGCGTCTTTAAGGTGTTTATACACCGTTTCCAATTTTTCTGCTAATATTCCTTCGTTCATTTTTCTTGTTTTAGTCATTTTTTATCGTTCCTTTCTGTTCTATGTTTTTAAAATCTTAACAACCTTGTTATAATCGTTTATTGTTATTCTACTTGTAATTTGCATTTGCTTGAGCGCTTGTTTCCGCCTTTCGTTGACTTGGTATTTGGATAAAAGCAATTTATACTCTACTTGATAAGATGTAAGATTTTCATAATATCGTAACTTAATAATTTGTTGCAGTTCTTCCGGTAACATTTTGTAAGATATTTCAATTTTGCCGATTGTTGTGTCTAATAAAAGCAATTCATCTTTTAGTTCCTTCAGCAACCGATCAGTTTCTTTTTTCGCTTGTTGCTCATAAGATAAAGCGGTATTGCCGGTTTTGTCCGAGGTTTTTCCCTTGGAATATATTTTTATGTCACCTGGCTGTGTTTTTTTAAACACCATTGATTCTATGTAATCATCTTTATTTATTCCCCCTCGGGTTCGCCTTATTTCGAGCCTTAAACTTTGAAATAGGCCTTTTAGGAGCCTATAGTTTTTTAAAAGAAATTCTACATCTTGACATCGGATATATTGCATTTAATCCCCGTCCTTGTTATAATATTTTCCAAGGCAGGGGTAGGGGTGGTTACTGATAAAAAGGTGCCACTTCTTTTTTAACTTAATAGCAAATGTTACATAGAATGTTACATGGAGTTATTGAGGGTGTATATACGGGTGTCAAGACAGGTGTATATGCAGTATCCGCTCTCTATCATAAACCCGCTAATGAAAAACCGCACAAAGAGAATCAGCCTTTTTCTATGATTACCATTCTAAAACCTCCCTTCTTTTTCATAGTTTTTTAATGTTTTCAGATTCGGTAAATTACCCCTTGCAACTTCCATTAAAAAGTCAGTAACTATGTCTTTTTGCTTTAACAAGGCTATCAGTTCCTCGTTGATTTCCTTCAAATCCCTGTTTTCTTCTTTTAACTCCCTCATTTTTTCCCGGATCGTCACGCCTGCCGCTTTCCCCTATTGTGCATTCCTAACAATCTGTCGCCTGTCGCTATTACCTCATCACAGGCCATAAGCACTTCGTCTT
>CAYMGK010000034.1:0-877 GCA_964389965.1 uncultured Clostridia bacterium
AAGCAGGCAGTTGATAGGATCAAATCTCAGATGCCTTTAAATGAAAAGCTAAAATTTGCACATAGAGTGATAGACAACAACGGAAATTTGGAACAAACTAGGCTTCAGGTAGATAAAATATGGAAGGAAATCTCGTGAAGTGGTAAAAAAAATCCTGTTAGTAGCAATAATAATTCTCGCTCTTTTAGCACTATATAACAACTTATTTTGGTTTATGAGATATATATACCCATTAAAATATGAGAAATCCATTATAAAGCACTCATTGGAGTTCCAGGTTGATCCATATTTAGTCACTTCAGTTATTAAAGTTGAAAGTAACTTTTCACCAAATGTAATTTCAAAACAGGGTGCAATAGGACTTATGCAGCTAATGCCCAAAACAGCTCTTTGGGTAGCAGAACAAATGGGGATGGATAATATCAATGCTGAAAATCTACAGAATCCGGATCTGAATATAAAAATCGGGACTTGGTATTTATCCTCATTGCTTACAGAATTTGACCAAGACACTATCCTTGCACTTGCCGCTTACAACGGCGGGCGGGGCAATGTGGCAAGATGGTTGGAAAAAGGTTATTTCAAACAGCGAAAAGCGGCGGGAATACCTTTTTCTGAAACTAGAAATTTCGTGGCTAAAGTCAAAAAGTCTTATAAATGGTACAAGCGGCTTTATAAAATATGATGTATGTGCCAATTTGCGGTCCATAGCGAATTTATACGATTTATTACATATGAGAGAGAGGTTTACCAGATGAAGGAGATAAAATCATTAAAGCCACTGCTGCCATCTTGCAGCAATGTTTTCGACAGACGGACATTGTGGCCCGAACCGGCGGCGACGAATTTATCGCCATTGTGGAAGGATGTAATGACA
>CAYMGK010000034.1:887-13961 GCA_964389965.1 uncultured Clostridia bacterium
TTAGAATTGATCCGGAGAGGCGTCTGTTTTCCGCCAATCATGATGAAATACTGGCTGGAATGACAACAGATATATACTTTATTAAAACTATGGAAATTTTGCACCATATGGGTATTTCAAAAAAAGAAGTTGTGGCTGAGGTATTTCCACGAAGTGCTGGCGTAATGTGTGGTGTAGAGGAAGTATTAAGTCTTTTTCAGGATAAGGCAGTTGAAATACATGCACTTCCTGAAGGTGAGACTTTTGAAGCCAAAGACACAGTTATGAGGATAAAAGGTGTCTATGAGGAATTTGGCATATATGAAACGGTTTTGCTCGGTATGATGACTCATTCAAGTGCGTGGGCAACGGCAGCACGTCAATGTCGGGATGCAGTTGGAGATAAGGTTTATATATGTTTTGGAGCAAGGCATGTGCACCCTGCTATAGCACCGGTCATGGAGAGAGCGGCCGTGATTGGGGGAGCAAACAATGCCAGTTGTATTTTAGCGGCAAAACTCATGGATAGGGAACCATCCGGAACCATTCCACATGCTGCCATTATAGTAGCAGGAGATACTGTGTCCGTTGCTAAAGCCTATGATGAAATCATGCCTTCAAATTCTCCAAGGATAATCCTAGTAGATACTTTTAAGGATGAAGTTGAAGAAACTTTTAATGTAGTCAAGGCTTTAGGCCGAAATTTGGAAGGTGTAAGACTTGATACCCCTAGTGAACGGGGGGGAGTAACACCTGAACTGGTACATGAAGTGAGAAAACGCCTTGATCAAAAAGGTTATGATTATGTAAAGGTATTTGTATCAGGGGGCCTTACACCTGAGCGAATGAAGATATTGATTGAAGCAGGGGCAGATGCCTTCGGGGTTGGTAGCTATATATCCGGATCCACACCAATAGATATGACTATGGATTTAAAAATGGTGGATGGAACACCAATAGCTAAAAGAGGTCGTATTCCAGGATTAAAAAACAACCCTAAACTTAAGAAACTGAAGTGATATATCATAAATATGGCAACCAAAGCTGTATTTCGCGATTTGCGTTTTCGAGGTTATCTGAGGCGTGGACTAGGTTTTCAGTGGTAGAAAAGGCAAAATCACCGCGAATTGTGCCCGGCAGGGCCTTTTCTACTTCAGTTGCCCCATTAACCAGCCTAGTAAGTGCAATGGCACTGGGGCCCTCTAAAATCATTGCTATGACAGGACCTGATGTGATGTAGGTAATGAGTTTTGGGAAAAAGGTTTTTGAAACATGTTCGGAATAGTGCTTTCGAGCTAATTCCCCAGAAACTTTCATAAGCCTAGCCTTGACAATTTTCAGGCCCTTTTGTTCATATCTTTTGATGATGTGACCAGCAAGGCCACGTCTGATTCCGTCGGGTTTGATCATTACAAAAGTTTTTTCCATATTTCCACTCCTTGATATTTTAAATACATATTAACAAAAACAGGGGTCCCAAGCAAATGAAAGGCTATAAATGGTACTTTTTGAGATTTGACCGATGATTTAGGGTGTTATATAGTTATTACGTAACGTGTCGTGAATTTTTCCGGGAGATTTGGAGGCCAGTGATGAAAAGGAAATTAGCAACAATTATGTTTATATTATGTTTTTTAGGTACAGCCTGCTCTAATGTATCTTTGGATTCTTCCGAACTAAAAGAACCAATAGAAGAAGAAAACCTTGAATCTCCTCAGTACGGTGGTACTATAAATCTTGCTACTACATCGAAACTAGATCTTGACCCTTTAAAAGCAAATGATGATGAAATTAAAGGGGTTTTAAGCCTTATATATGAAGGGCTTGTATATATCGACGGTCAAGGTATGGTGCAGCCGGCTCTTACTGAGAGTTGGCAGATTGGTGATAATGGAAGAACATATGTAATGAAACTTAGAACAGATGTTAAGTGGCATAATGGTGAAGATTTTTCTGCTTCAGATGTTAAGGCTACCTTTGATAAGATCTTGGAACTTAAAAAACAAAGGGATTTTAGGACTGAATTCTTGGAGTTTGATAATATCCAAAGCTATGAAGCTTCAGATGAGAATACATTCACTATCTCCTTATCCAAACCGGATGCCAATTTTCTCTATAGGATGGATCGGGGCATACTTCCCAAGTCTCTTTTGGAGACAGTTGAGGTCAATGAGGGACAGAATATAGAAGAACCGGTTTCTGAATTTATTGGCACAGGTCCCTTTATAGTTACTGATAGATCCGGTGATTTAATCAACCTAAAGAGAAACGAGGATTACTTTGGTGAAATACCATATATTGAAAAAATAAATATAAGGATTTATCCGGATGAGCTCTCTATAAAGGAGGCTTTTACCAAAGGGGATATTGATATCATTACTATAGAGCCTATGGATTGGAATGTATTTCAAGAAATGGAAGATGTGTATCTACTTCAAACTCCTTCCAGGTACCTTGAATTTTTAGCAGTGAATTTAAACAATCCCATACTGAATGATGTTAAAGTGCGTCAGGCAATGCTTATGGGAATTGATCGAAATAGGATTTTACAAGATACTGTTATAGGACGGGGGTTGGCAATGGATGGTCCTGTTTTTCCATATTCATGGGCCTTTAATTCGCAAATACAGCCAATACCCCACAACAAAAAAAGAGCTGCACAACTTCTTGAATCGGCGGGCTGGGAGACTGAAGGGGATGAAATTTTAGTAAAAACCATTGGAAACAGAAAATATAAATTAGAATTTGAATTACTTGTAAATACTGATAATGTGGCCCGATATCAAGCTGCATCACATATAGAAAAAAATTTAGGGGAATTGGGCATTTCAGTCAAGCTAGTGAATATGACCTGGGATGAGCTAAAGGATAGGGTTATGAGTAAAAAATACGATACTGCTCTAATGGGGTGGAAATTGGCACCTAATCCTGATCTAATGTTCATGTTTGCAAGCAGTGAAATCAGAAACGGATATAATTTCGTATCATATTCAAATCCTGAACTAGATGATATTTTACTTCAAGCCCAAACACAGGATGAGAAAAGAAGGGAACTTCTGTATAAAGCCCAAGAAATAATAAGTCGGGATTTACCTTATTTGTTTTTATACAGTCCTAATACGCTTCTTGCTTTAAAGAGCAGGTTAAGAGGTGTAACTCCAGATCCTATAAATCTATACAACAATATAAACCAGTGGTGGGTCGTAGATCCATAATAAAAACCCCCTAAAAACAATTGACACATATCTATTTTCCATATATAATATATAACACATGCGGGGATGGCGGAATTGGCAGACGCGTACGTTTGAGGGGCGTATGGGTTATCCCGTGCGGGTTCAATTCCCGCTCTCCGCACCATGAAAAAACTACTGAGCCCAAAAGGGCTTTTTTATTATGTCTGTCCATGGTCCATTTGTAGGATTGAATTATATTGAAGATTATGGTACCATTACAGGAGCGCTATAGGGTATATGAATTTCTGTGGAGGAGATTTTAGCAGATATTCACCGAAAGGAATAAATATATGAAAAACAAAGAGAAAATCAAAGTCCTTGTAGTCGATGATTCCGCTTTGTTTAGAAAACTCCTATCAAGGGGAATTTCCATTGATACAAATATTGACGTAGTTGCGACTGCTGTTGATCCATATGATGCCAGTGACAAAATCATTGAACACAAACCGGATGTTGTTATACTTGATGTGGTAATGCCGAAGATGAGTGGCCTTGAATTTTTACGTGGACTCATGTCACAAAATCCATTACCTGTTATCGTAATAAGTTCTGTAAGTGAATATGTATTTGATGCTTTAAGGGCCGGAGCAGTTGATTTTATGGGCAAGCCAAATATAAGGGCTGGAGAAAACTTTCAAGATTTTTTAAATGAACTTATAAGAAAGATTAAAATTGCCTCAACGGCAAACCTATCACATATGACTAAAAGAGCATCTAAAGTAGTAAGTGAAATAAAACCTAAATGGGAAAATAGATTAATTGCGATTGGTGCTTCTACTGGAGGGACAGAAGCCACATCTACAATCTTAAAATCCCTACCGGAAAACGCCCCTGGGATAGTAATAGTTCAGCATATGCCACCTGGATTTACTCAAATGTATGCACAGAGACTTGACAGTTCAGTAGCATTAAATGTGAAAGAGGCTCAAACCGGGGATATAGTTAAACAGGGGAGTGTGTTCATTGCTCCTGGGGATTACCATATGAAGGTTGAAAAAGTCCGCGGGAATTACAAAATTACTTGCCTGAAAGGTGAAAAAGTAAACGGCCATTGCCCCTCTGTCGATGTGCTCTTTGAGTCGGTGGCACAAGAAGTGGGTAAAGATGCTATAGGTGTTATCCTTACGGGAATGGGGCGCGATGGTGCAAAAGGGTTGCTTGCCATGAGAAAAAGTGGGGCAAATACAATTTGCCAAGATGAAAATTCCAGTGTGGTTTATGGCATGCCAAAAGCTGCCTACAATATAGGGGCAGTTGAAAAGCAAGTTCCTTTGGAAAGGATACCACACGCTATTTGTTCTTTTTTAAACTAGCATTAAATGATCAATCAATACTAATATACCCATACCCAGAAGCATTGTAGTAAACATGTCCTTAGTTTTATAGGCTATAGGAAAAACCAATAAGGCAGTTAAAAACAAAGGATTTGAAATGCCAATATTCAACTCATTGTTTATTATAAGCACACCGGGAAAGAATAGTGCGGCAAGAGCAGCAACAGGAACAAATCCCAGAAACTTTATAAATAGTTTTGGGATTTTTCTTTTTGATAAAAGCGTGGCGGGTAGCATCCTCGGTATATAAGTGACAAGCCCTATTGCGAAAACAAGGCCTAAATAATTCAAATTAGTCTTCATTATCTATGAACACCCCTAATATGGCGGCAATAATAGTGGACAAAACCACATTCCAATTCCCTGGTATGATAAAAATAAAAACCATGGAAAGGAAACCTGAAATTAATGCTACTGAGAAAAATTTAATGTCTTTCAGTTGCATGCACAATAAGGCCAGAAACATTCCCGGAAGGGCAAAATCAAACCCAAAAGCACTTGTATCAGGGATGAGATTACCCAGTGCAGTGCCAATAATAGTGCTTAAAAACCAACCTAAATAAGCAGTAATATAAAGCCCTAGATAATAGGCATGTGAAAAAGTTTTTTGTTCCGCATCATTAATGCTTACTGCAAAGCTTTCATCTGTGATGAAAAAAGAAATAATAGGAATAAACTTCTGCCTTATTTTCCGAAAATGAGGTGCAAGTGTTGCACTGAACAAAAAATGCCTCAAGTTTACAAGGAAAGTTGTTAAAATTATGGGGACAGTGTTCGCCCCTATATTCAGCATATTTACGGCTATGAATTGGGCCGAGCCGGCGTATACAAGCAAGGACATTAACCCGATTTGCAAAGGGTTCAACCCGGTATTTGCCGCTATTACACCAAGTGCAAAACCAATTGGTATATATCCCAATACGATCGGTGATGCCCGCTTAATTCCAAAGATCAGCTCATCTTTATTGAATGTTTCCATGATCATACCTCGAAATGTATAATAATTAATCCTAAATTAATCCTATGATAGCAAATTGCCAAGAGGCGTGTCAATGTAGTTTTTATAATCATGCATAATATATAAAAGTTTTCGGTGTGCATTGCTTGGAAACATATGTTATGTTATTATTTTTGTACGACCCTAATAAAAACGAAAAAAAAAGGAGGGGTTTTGAATGAAAGCTTTATTAGTGATTGATATGCTAAAGGATTTTATTGATGAAAAGGGAGCATTGAGTGTTGGACCTGTGGGGAAGAAAATCACTCCATTTGTAAAGGAAAAGATTGAAGAATTTAGGCAGAAAGGATATCCGATTATTTTTGTTTGTGACAATCATGAAGAAGATGATAGGGAATTCGACATGTTTCCACCCCATTGTATAGCCGGAACAAAAGGCGCGGAAATAATTGAAGATATTGATGTTAGGCCGGAAGATAAAATAATTAAAAAGAGACGGTACAGTGCCTTTTTCGGGACAGATTTAGATCTGACTTTAAGAGAAAAAGAAGTAAACGAACTGTCATTAGTAGGAGTCTGTACAAATATTTGTGTACTTTACACTGCTGCTGATGCGCGGAATTTAGCTTATAAAGTCAATATATACGAAAAAGGGGTAGCATCTTTTGATGAAAAGGCACATAAGTTCGCACTGGAAGAAGCTAAAAACACTTTAGGATGTAGTCTGGAATAAAGCATAAAATAGGTGGGAAAAATGACTTTAAAGCATAACATAATAAGCTATGCTGAAAAATTAGGATTTGATGGAGTTGGTTTTACTTCAGCGGAGCCATTTTTGAAAGAAAAAGAAATTCTTATAAAGAGAATGAAGGAAAATCTCATATCACCTTTTGAAGAGCGAGATTTAGATCTGAGATGTGACCCACAAAGAATCCTACCTGGTGCAAAAACAATAATATGTTTTGCTATGGGTTACCTGATTCATCCACATAATTTTGCAGAACCCGAAAACGATGAAATTCGGCTCACTAGAGAGGAGAATAATCCAAAGGGAAGATTTTCAAGATATGCATTAGTTAAAGACTATCATCTTGTGTTGGGGAAAAAACTTAAAGATGTGGTGGACTTTATTTCAAATAAACAGGAAGGCCAGTTCAAAATTCTCGTAGATACCGGAGGCCTTGTAGAAAGAGCCGCAGCACAGAGGGCAGGTTTGGGATGGATAGGTGAAAACACCTGTTTTTTCACACCTAAGTTAGGATCATGGGTGTTTTTGGGAGAAATCATAACTGATATTGAAATACAGCCTGATGCCCCTATGGAAAATAAATGTAAAAGTTGCGGCAGGTGTGTGAGAGCTTGTCCAACAGATGCACTTATGGGGCCTTTCCAAATAAACCCTTATAAATGTCTCTCTTATATCACTCAAATGAGGGGTGTTATTCCTGAAAAATATATAAAGCCCTTAAAAGATAGAATTTTTGGATGTGACACATGCCAAGAAGTCTGCCCTAATAATCAACAAGTTAAAATACCAAGCCACAAAGAATTCATACCGGAATTTCCCATAGAAAAGGATTCAAAGAAACTTGCTAAGTTAAGTAAGGCAGATTTCGATAAAATATTTAAAGATACGGCTTCAGGTTGGAGAGGAAGAAATGTAATCAGACGAAATGCCGTATGTACCCTGGGTAATTTTGAAAATATGGATTTAGTAAAATTGCTTGAAACATTTGCAGAAGATCCGTCGGAAATTGTCAGGAAGCAAGCCCGCCTGTCACTAAAAAATCTAAGCACTAATGAACAGCTCCAAAATTTTTAAAAGGCACCGAGGATTGGTGTCGTGACGCTAAATATGTAACTATAAAAACTGTTGATAGAAACTTTTGTAGTTTTTGTGAATTTACTTAAGGGAATAAGATGACAGGGAAATCGCCCAGAGTCAGCGGATATAAGTCCATATTCCTGTACCTGTTGTCTCGGGCTATAGTAAAAGACTGTTCCCTGCCACTTGTTTTGATTTTACTTAGGATTGTACCAACCACGCCGATTCATGGCATCAAAAATCATCTTCGCATGTTCTTGTTCTTCGTCTTGAATTTGTTTTAAGGCGTTCCTGACGGACTGGTTTGAACATTCCATTATTGCAGTTTCATATGTCCCTGATACGTATTTTTCTGTCATGAGCATATCATTCAGTATGTCTTTATCTGCTGTGGCTCCAGTTATGTTTTGTGTATGACTCATGTAAATCCCTCCTAAGTTTTATTGTTGAGCCCCACCTTGTTGTAAAAGCTTGTTAAGAGTGTCGATATGCTGTTGTTCCCGATTTGCAAGATCTTTAAACATGGAAGCAATTTCAGTATCTTGCACTTGGTTGGCATAATTATTATACTTCATCACACAAATTTCTTCATGACTTAATGCATCTTGCAGCAACATAGTCTCCTTTTGTGTGAGTTGCAATTTTCTCACCTCCGTTAGCTAATATCCCACAGTCTTATTTTACCCGCATTTTAAACAACTATGCTATGAATTTGTAATGCAATCTTGCTCAAATACATATTGTTCCACTCTAAATTCAAATTGTGGTATAATAAATCGTGACATTCGGATTATAGTAAGTGAGGATTTGAAATGAAAATAAATTACAAAATATGGCTCGAAAAAGACGGAAAACAAGTCTTTGGAGAGGGAATTTATCGCCTTTTGAGATTTGTAGATGAATTAGGGTCTATAAATCAGGCCGCTTGCAAAGAAAGGATGTCTTATAGACAGGCTTGGGGGAAAATCAAGCGGATTGAAAAACGGCTAGGTGTAAAACTTTTAAATCGACAAATAGGTGGTGCGTCTGGTGGAGGAGCGGTGCTTACTGCAGAGGCTAAGGGACTTATGCGGAAGTATAGAATGATTTCAAGGGGTATACATACTTCCTTAAAACAAATATCCAATGATTTGAGTATCAAAACTATTATATCAGAAGGTGATGAGTGATTTGCGACAAGTCTATCTTGATAACAGCTCTACGACCAAAGTGTTAGATGAAGTAGCCAAGACCGTCTTTGATGTTATGACATTATACTATGGGAACCCTTCCTCCCTTCACAGAATGGGCATTGAGGCTGAAAAGATAATGAATGAATCCAGAAAGAGTGTCGCCAAAGCACTTGGAGTTACCTCAAATGAAATTTATTTTACTTCAGGCGGCACTGAATCCAATAACCTTGCAGTTAAGGGTGTAGTAAAAAGCCTTTCTAAGCGTGGCAATCACCTAATAACAACTACAATAGAACATCCCTCAGTGCTTGAGGCAATTGCAACTCTGGAAAGAGAAGGTTATGAGGTTACATACCTCAAAACTGATAAAGAGGGTTTGATTAATGTCAACGAATTAAAAAATGCTTTAAATCCGAAAACCCTATTAGTTAGCATTATATACGCAAACAACGAAGTCGGCTCTATACAGCCCATAAAAAAAATAGGTGAAACTATTAAAAAGTACAGTGAAGGCATATTTTTCCATGTGGACGGGATCCAGGCCTTTGGTAAATTGCCCTTAGTTCCAAATCTTAATAACATAGATGCACTATCTTTGAGTTGTCATAAGATATACGGCCCAAAAGGCATAGGTGCCCTTTTCTTACGTGACAAAACGAAAATCAGGCCACTTTTTCAAGGTGGTGGCCAGGAAAAGGGCCTCCGTTCAGGCACGGAAAACCTTCCCGGGATTGCAGGATTAGGTAAGGCTGTTGAGATTTGTTTTAAAAATTTATCCAACTGGATTGAGCAAATGGCAAGACTCAAACATCGTCTTATGAAGGGTATCTTTGAAAACATTCCGGATGTGGTTTTAAATGGTCCCAAGAACGGGGCCGCACATCTTCTGAATATATCCTTTCTTGGAACTAGAGGTGAAATCCTCTTACATGCCCTTGAGTCAAATGGTATATATGTGTCCACAGGTTCCGCCTGTTCATCTAAAGGAACAAGCCGTGTATTAAGGGCCCTTGGGAAGACCCATGCTGAACAGGACAGTGCCATACGGTTTAGCCTCTCTCCGTTTATTACTTTAGAGGATATTGATTATACTATTGAGGTTCTAATTAAAGAGGTAAATGAAATCAGAAAAATAATTCGGAGGTAAAAATGGAGAACCTTTACTTAATTAGTTTTGGTGAAATCGCTTTAAAAGGTGGGAACCGGCCTTTTTTCGAGAGGATTTTAATGCAAAGGATTAGGAATACTATAAGGTCCTATGATGAGAATATGCGGCTACAAAAGACCCATGGTCGATTTTATTGCTATACAAAGGCTCCAAGGGAAAAAGTATTGGATTTATTAAAAAAGGTCTTTGGTATTGTCTATATTAGTCCTGCATTGGGCTGTGACAATAAAATGGAACAAATCAAAGAAACCGCTCTTCATGTTATGAGGGAGCAAGATTATGTTGGCAAGACCTTTAAAGTTGAAACTCGGCGGCCTAATAAATCTTTTCCATTTAAATCGCCGGAAATCAGTCGTGAAATAGGTGCCCACATTTTACGCAATCTAGAAGGTTTAAGTGTTGATGTCCACAACCCAGAAATTCGCCTTGATGTAGAAATACGGGAGAAAGCCTTCATTTACTGTGAAAAATTGGCGGGGCCTGGAGGACTTCCTTTAGGATGTAACGGCAAGGCTGCACTTCTCCTTTCTGGTGGTATAGATAGTCCGGTGGCCGCTTATATGATTATGAAAAGGGGGGTAGAAATCCTACCCATATATTTTCACAGTTGTCCTTTTACTACTGATAGGGCAAAGGAAAAGGTGATTGATTTATGTAAAGTCCTTGCACAATATTCAGGGGAGTTAGCCCTTTATGTAGTTAATTTTACTGAAACATTAAAAGAACTAGCCCAAAAGACTCCGGAAGATTTTTTAACTATAACCATGCGGCGTATGATGGTGCGCATAGCCCAAAAAATAGCTGAAGATAATGGTGCCAAGGCCTTGATCACAGGAGAAAGTCTAGGGCAAGTTGCAAGCCAAACCCTTGAAGCTCTAACAGCTACCAATGAAGTGGCTATTATGCCCATATTCAGGCCCCTTGTTGGTTTTGATAAGGTAGAGATAATGGATATCGCAAGGGAAATCGGAACATACGACATTTCTATTAAACCATATGCTGATTGCTGCACGGTTTTTGTGCCTAAGCACCCTAAAACCCGCCCGAACCTTCCAAGTGTTCACAAGGCAGAAGAAGGGCTCGATATTGAAAGACTTACAGAACAAAGTCTAAAGGACGTTGAAATTCTCAAAGTGCTACCTGAATTATAGCAAGTAAATATTCTAATAACTATAAAATTGCTTCTAAAATTTACAATGAGGTAGAAGACGGCTGTGTAGCCGTCTTTGCTTTTACGTGGAAGTTGGTTTTGCTATAAATTCATTGATTGTTTGCATCTGTGCCATTTATGATGTTTCCAGATACTATAATTAAAGATAATAGATAATATTAAAATGGTTCAGTATAAATTTTTCTGACAGTAGAAGGTAAATACCGGGATACAGCCATTTTCTACAGTGATTCAGTGCAATAATTGTAATTGCTAAATTAGCTGTGGCCAAAGTAATTTTGTAGGTACAATTCTTGCACTGTACTTTCAAAATGGGAAAACAATTTTAGCACATATATAGTGCTATCTTTATTAAAAAGGTGTTTAGCACTGGAATCAACATTTTTTGAAACTTGACTGGGGGGGGAAACCAATTGCGTGTATTGCACCATCCTATTTTAGGGGATGAAAGAAGAAAAATAAATGCCATTATTACTGTAGATGGGAAAGAGGTACAAGCCATCGAAGGAGAACCTATTGCTGCGGCCCTTCTTTCTGCGGGCATAAAAAAATTCAGAGAAACACAGAAACACCACAAGCCCAGAGGGGTATTTTGTGCTATAGGTCAGTGCACAGACTGTGTTATGATCGTAGATGGTGTTCCAAATGTGAGGACATGTATAACACCTGTAAAAAACGGAATGGTTATCGACACACAGAAGGGTCTGGGGAATTGGGGTGGTAAGAGATGAGGGCAACTGATATTGTGATAATTGGTGCGGGCCCCGCAGGTTTGTCTTGTGCCGTGGAAGGGGCAAAAGCCGGAGCAAAAGTAGTTGTACTCGACGAAAATCTAAAACCCGGCGGGCAGCTATTCAAGCAAATTCACAAGTTTTTTGGGTCAAGGGAACATAGGGCAGGTGTGCGTGGTTTTAGTATAGGTCATCAACTTCTCGAAAACACGGAAAAACTCGGTGTTGAAGTGCTGTTAGATGCTGCTGTATATGGTATCTACGAAAATCGGTTAATAGCATATATATCCGGTGGAAAAGACCATACCATTAAAGCAGAGAAGATAGTGCTAGCTACCGGTGCATCGGAAAACGCATTAGCCTTTCCTGGATGTACACTTCCAGGTGTTATGGGAGCAGGAGCAGCTCAGACTATGGTAAATGTAAACAGAGTATTGCCTGGGAAAAAGATTATTATGGTGGGATCTGGTAATGTGGGTCTCATTGTTTCATATCAATTATTACAAGCAGGTGCAGATGTAGTAGCATTAGTAGAGGCAGCGCCAAAAATCGGTGGCTATGGTGTCCATGCTTCTAAAATTTGCAGGGCAGGTGTTCCAATACTAACTGCTACCACCGTAAAAGAGGTTAAGGGTGAAGCGGAAGTCGAAGGTATTGTCACAATTGAGTTGGATGAAAAATGGCAGCAAATAAAGGGCACAGAAAAGTATTTTGATGCTGATACCGTATGTCTTGCAGTAGGGCTTACACCACTTACTGAATTAGCCTGGATGGCAGGGTGTGAATTTACCTTCATACCCTTATTGGGTGGTCATGTGCCTATTCATGATAAAAACATGGAAACAACATTGAAAGGCATATATGTGGCTGGGGATATCACGGGTGTGGAGGAGGCATCTTCTGCCATGGAAGAGGGAAGACTTGCCGGGGTGGCTTGTGCGGAGAGTTTGGGATATTATGATGGAAGCCAAGCATTAAAACGCAAAGATCAAATTTGGGATAGGTTAAATGCTTTGAGAACAGGGCCCTTTGGAGAAGGAAGATTTACAGCTAAGTTGAAGCAATTGGATGCGAGGAGGCGACTAGCATGACACAAAAGGTAGGTATCATTTATAGGGGTTTCCCGTCCGAGGAAGAACTTGCTGGGATTCCGGGCATGCCATCAGCAAAGCGCATGGAAAAAGGACCAGTAGCTTGCATAGAATGTGTCCAGAAAATACCCTGTAATCCTTGTGAAGAAGCATGTCCCTATGGTGCTATTACAGTAGGTCAACCCATCACTAATTTGCCCGTACTTGACCAAGATAAATGTATAGGATGTGGTACATGTATAGCAGCCTGTCCAGGCCTTGCCATATTTGTAGTAAATGGGTCGAAAGAAAAAGCTGAAGTTAGCTTTCCTTTTGAGTACTACCCCTTACCCAAAAGAGGCGATGTAGTTGAGTGTGTTGATCGGAAGGGCAATTTTGTTGTTAAAGGCAAGATTTTGAGAATAGTAAA
>CAYMGK010000035.1:0-1883 GCA_964389965.1 uncultured Clostridia bacterium
AATTATCACCTATATCTACAATGCCGGCATTTTCCCCAGGACCTTGTAACACATGTGTCCCTTTGGTGGGGAACCTCCTTAACACAGCCTTTGAATTCTTATAACTACAGTGTTCTGACCACATGACACTGTAAAGATTCAATTCCAGGAAATTCGGCTCCCTACCCAATGTTTTTAGTATTTCATCATATTCCAAATCTGTTAAACCAAGTCTTCTGGCTTCTTCTTTACAAACCACTATCCATTCCCCTTTCCAAATAGTGCAGAATCGACTTAAACATTCTAAGACCATCTGTATTGCCCAGTATTTCCTCTACACATCGTTCCGGATGTGGCATCAATCCTAAAATATTTCCTTCATCATTGGCAATTCCAGCTATATTTTGTAAAGAACCTGTTGGATTAACCATTTTCGACGGGTTCCCATTTTTATCGCAATATGTAAATATTATTTTACTCTGTATTTGTAGTTTGTCCACAGTCTCACTATTCATATGGTAATTGCCAAATTTACAGGCAAGGGTAAGTCTAATAACCTCACCTTTTTTGTAGAGATTTGTAAAAGGGGTTTCATTGTTTTCAACTCGGACAAAAACATCTTTGTGGCAAAATCTTAGATTTTCATTTATCAACATCGCCCCTGGCAAAAGCCCGGCTTCGAGCAATATTTGAAATCCATTGCCAATACCTAAAATACATTTTTGAGCATTTGCCGCATCCACTATCGAACACATGACCTTTGAATGAGCGGCTAAAGCACCGGGGCGTAAATAATCACCGTGAGAAGCCCCTCCTGGGAGGATGATGAGATCAAAGTCCTGTGGCTTAAATGTTTGTTTATGGAACACATATTCAGTAGATTGTCCTAGGATGTTTTTACATACATTGTAACAATCATCATCACCACTGGTCCCGGCAAAACTTATCACTGCACATCTCATTCCTATCCCTCCACTACTTCAAACTCATAATCTTCAAGTACAGGATTTACCAAGATTTTTTGGCACAACTCTTTTGCAATTTTCTCGGCTCCAGACATATCACTAGTATTGATCTCCACCTTAAAGTACTTTCCTGTTTGTATTCTTTCCACATGATCAAATCCAAAATCCGATATAGCAGTTTCTATGGCATTACCCTGTGGGTCAAGCACCCCTGCCTTGGGAAATGTGTGGACTTTTACTAAAAACATATGCTCAACTCCTCTTCTTCATATATTTTCATATAATATAGTTTTTTAAAATAAAAAAGTGCAGATGACCTATACCCTATTAAAATTCCTTTGGTTAAAACGGCTCTACACATGGCTGTATTTCTCCTATGAAAAGTATACCTTATTTTATCACAAGCATACCTACTTAGCAATTCGTTGAGAATCGTTGTACTTACATTCTTAAATAGATATTTCTAATATCTTTTAGTATTTCAGTATACCGGAAATCTCTATGGTGGACTATGTTTATTTCCCTTGTCATATTTAGATTTTCAATAGGCACTACTACTAATGACCCGGAGATCTCTTCATTCTTAATAGCACTATATGCGATGATTGTCACACCTACATTCAGTGCTACCAATTCCTTGATTGTGGATATGTTGTCAATCTCAAGAATTATATTGAAGTTCCTGATGTTCTCTGAATGACTTAAAAGGTGATTTTCAAAAAGTGAACGTGTGCCGGCCTTTTTTGTCCTTAAAATTAACCTTTCTTTTTTTAGCTCATGTAGTGAAACGCTTTTTCTAGCAGCAAATTCGTGGTCTGGTGAAACAGCCAGACATAAATAATCTGTATCTAAAAGTATTGATATGAACTGACTGCTTGGGACAGTACCTTCAACGATAGCCCAGTCAAGTTCGTAAAATCTGAGTTTATTAAAAATGTT
>CAYMGK010000035.1:1893-13957 GCA_964389965.1 uncultured Clostridia bacterium
TAGAAATTGCCATTGTTATAAATCTAAATATTATTATTTCTAAAAATGTTTTTTATACTATCAGTGACAATATTTATATGTGTATTAGGGTGTTCTTTACAATATAAAGAAAATATACGAGCAATCAGATATTCACCAAGTGTTGTAGTTATTCCAACTGTAAAACTTCGAGTGGAACGTCTGTAATCCTTGATAGCCTTTTTTACACTCTCTGTCAGAGCTACCACTTTGTATGCATATTCAATCAGTATTTTCCCTTCAGGGGTGGCTTTGAGCTCTTTTTTAGTGTTGTAAAATATCTTAATTCCATACTCTTTTTCCAATTGTCTGATATGATGACTGACAGCCGGTTGAGTTAAAGACAGGTGCTTTGCAGCCTTTGTATAGCTGCCGGCTTTTATTAAAGTAAGTAGTGTTTTAATTTTGTTATCAATCATAAATCTCACCTCACATAGTGAATTATAAATTTAATTTATAATCCGCTAAAATATTATAATTTGATTTTATCATATTTAACTATTATAATCATCATACAAATAAAGCATTTTGTGTATTTGTATGCTTGTATATTTATTTAGTAAAAAGTTGCGGAAGGAGGGTTCACAGTATATGTTTCTTAAGTGCTTAAATCTCAATCAAAATGCAAGCATCATTATTAGCCTTGCAATTATATTGATTTCCGGGTTTCTCTTTACAAGAATCACCAAAAAGGCAAAGTTGCCCAATGTGACGGGATTTATCCTAGTCGGTATTTTGATAGGCCCACATATGTTAAATCTACTTCCAAATTCCATTATCGAAGGAATGGATTTTGTAGTGGATATTGCACTGGCATTTATTGCTTTCAGTGTGGGAAGATACCTGAAACTGTCAACCCTCAGAGCAAATAAATCTCAAGTGCTTATTATTACATTATGTGAGTCACTGATTGCCGGTGCAATCGTAAGTCTGTCTATGATTTTCATTTTCAGGCTTCCAGTTCCCTTTGCTTTGTTGCTAGGTGCTATTGGCTCTGCAACCGCCCCTGCTTCTACAATTATGACCATAAGGCAGTACGGGGCAAAGGGCAATTTCGTAAATACATTGCTTCAAGTAGTAGCATTGGATGATGCTGTTGCATTAATTGCTTTCAGTGTATGTGCCGCTATGGTGCAGCAGACATTAGGTTCAAGTGCAGAAGTTGATTTTTTGGTGTTTTTAAAACCAGTACTACTTAATATCTTGGCAATCGCTTTCGGGGCCTTCGCCGGGTTTATATTAAGTAAATTGATCAACAGCAAGAGGACTAAGGATAATCGCCTTATATTAACAATTTCAATGATTTTCTTCATAACTGGATTTTGCTCAGCATTGGATATATCCCCATTATTGGCATGTATGGCTATGGGAACTGCATATATCAACATAAGTCAAAGTGAGATTGTATTTGAACAGATTAATAATTTTTCGCCACCGATACTTACTACTTTCTTTGTTCTCTCCGGCATGAGGCTTAGCTTGCCATCACTTGTTTCGGCAGGTATCATCGGTGTGGCATATTTCTTAATACGGATTATCGGAAAATACATGGGTGCTTACATCGGTGGAACCCTAAGCAAAGCAACACCGGAAGTGACAAATTACCTAGGCTTGGCATTAGTTCCCCAAGCCGGAGTATCCATAGGATTGGCTTTTTTAGGTTATCGGATGTTGCCTGAAGATATGGGTTCACTGCTATTAACAATTATATTGTCTTCAGGTGTATTATATGAAATGGTGGGGCCAGCCATAGCAAAACTTGCACTATATCTGTCGAAATCCATTCCTTCTAAAGATAAAGCCAAGAAAAGATTTTTTCATGCAACAAATGTCCAACATATTAACCACCAAAATACAATAAACTATTAATTCTACTTTAAAAACCTATTCAAGGAAGGGCCGCCCTCATATTTAAGCCTTGGGACAAATGGGTAGGACCAGCGACATAGTTACTATTATACTCGGCAAGTGCTCTGTAGGGTGCTGAATTGCCCATGGCCTTCTACGTAGCAAGGGACTAACCCCAAAAAGGATTGGGCAGGCATGAAAACCCGCCCAATCCTTTTTGTGTTTTTCTAACTTTTCAACACCGCCATAGGTGCTAATTTCACCAAGGGTTTTGTAAGCCCCGCATCTACTAATGTAAAAATAACTTCATTTATATCTTTATATGCCAGTGGTGCCTCATCTAGTAGGGATTTTATATTCCTAACAATAGTTACAACATGCCCCATTTGGTCTTTTAAATCTTCCTTGGTAAATTCAGACCTTGCCTGTCTTCTCGACATTACCCTTCCTGCACCGTGGTTTACTGAACAAAATGTATTTTGTATTTTATCAGTTCCCAGTACTACATATGAACCTGTACCCATACTCCCAGGAATGATAGCCGGATGACCCGTATCAATATAGCAAGAAGGATTGCCCTCATGCCCTGCAGGAAAGGCCCTTGTCGCTCCTTTCCTATGTACTAAAAGCCATCTTCCATCATATTCTTCCTTTTTCGCAATATTATGAGCCACATCATAGAGCAAGTCAAGCCCAAGGGTTGTCTCAGGCTTTTTTAATACTTCTACAAATGCCTCCCTAACAAAGTGAGTTATTACTTGGCGGTTTGTAAAAGCATAATTTGCAGCACAGGCCATTGCCTTTAAGTAATTTTGACCATCTTCAGACTGAATTGGAGCACAAGCAAGACCCTTTTCAGGAGCATTCACGCGATTCTTATGGGAATTTCGCCACATAGTGTTGGAATAATCTGTGCAAATTTGGTGTCCAAAACCCCTACTACCTGTATGTATCATTATGTATATATGCTTTCTGTTTAATTTTAACTTTGATGCCAACTTCTCATCAAAGATCTTTCCTATACGCCCTATTTCAATGAAGTGATTGCCACCACCTATAGTGCCAAGTTGGTCCACACGACGAAGTGCACGTCTTGAAACAGCGGAAAGTTCTCCTCCACTTATACATCCACGATCTTCAATGTGATCCAAGTCTTCCTGTCTACCATACCCTTTTTGTATGTAGTGTTTTGCACCTTCATGTGCAATACCTTCTA
Organism: uncultured Clostridia bacterium; assembly: GCA_964389965.1. Taxonomy (GTDB): domain Bacteria; phylum Bacillota; class Thermosediminibacteria; order Thermosediminibacterales; family Tepidanaerobacteraceae; genus DUNY01. The sequence continues at coordinate 4,976 of CAYMGK010000035.1, forward strand.
AATTTGGTTCCCTTAAATCCCTTAATTCACTGGATCTGCCGACTCCTGTAGGTACGCGTTTTGCAATTGCCCGTAAAATCCTTGCAAGAGTTTCCTTGCTCATCTCATCAGCAGTTATATTTGATGTGAGTAACCTTACACCACAGTTTATATCCATACCTACCGCCCCTGCAGATACCACACCTTTCTCGTAATCAGTGGCCATCACGCCGCCAATAGGCAAACCATACCCTGTGTGAATATCAGGCATACCTATAACAGGGCTGACAACACCGGGCAGTGAAGTTGCATTGTAAAGCTGATTGATTGATTCATCTTCAGTAAAATCCTCAAAGAGCTGTTCACTCAAATACACATGAATGTCTATCGGGTTTTCCTTAGAGGACAGAACATAGCAATTTTTTGAAACTTCCTTTAATCTTTTTATCATTCTTAACCTCCGGTAAAATAATGATAAAGAGCCTCCATATAACAGGGCCTACTTATAGTCTATCGAATATATGGACTGTTTTCAAATTTATCACTGCCACTTTCAATGATAGGCTTACCGGTTTGCGCGAAGAAATTAGTCCCCCAAACACCGAAGAGTATCATCAAACCACCTACTATATCGAACCAAAACACAGGTTCATTTCTAAAAGCTACACCTGCCATCACTGATATCACAGTTGCCGCATTTGAAACTACAGAAGCCCTAGATGCTTCTATTTTAGATAATAGAAAATTGAGTAAAAAATACGCTAAAACAGATGAGAAAACACCTAGATATATTACTGAAAACAACGCTTTTGGATTTGACAGTGGTAGGAAATATTCGTGTAATGTACCCCTACTTACATGTTGAATAACTGATATACCATTAAACACAATGGCACCAACCCATACCATCATATACGTAATTTCCACAGGTGAGTACCCTTTGGACATTTTCCGGGATACTACATTGAATGCCGCAGCTGAAATAGCCGAACCTAGAAGAATGAAAGTCCCTAAAACATTGTGGCTCATATGGATATTCCCTTTCATTACTGTCATAAAGACAACACCAATTACAGATAGCATTATAAATCCAACTTGCACTACAGTGGGTTTTTCTTTAAGATAAATCACACCGATTACAGCAGCAAAAACTGGTACCGAAGCTATAACCATAGCCGCTTCGGATGATGAAGTCATATCTATTCCTATTGTCTCACATATAAAGTATATTACAGGTTCCAAGAGAGTTAAAAATAATAGCCTTCTCAGATCTTCTCTTTTTAAATCAATCTTTGCAATTCCCAAAATCCGTAAGGCTACAAAGGCAATAGCCGCTAATGCAAAGCGAAAACTCAATAGGTGAAAAGGTTCTAAAACATCGAGACCTTCTTTTGTAAATAAAAAGGATAAACCAAAGATAATTGAAACAAATACACCGGCCAAAAGTGGGCGATAGTCGTTTTTGCAGTGCATATTACCTCTCCTCTACAACATAATCACATAAAAAATAAAGGCCCTTTATCCAAAGAGGCGCCTCGAGATTTGACTATATGCGAAAGTTCCGTTTGACAAGCAAATACTTATTGCTATGAGATAAAAAGTGATTCTGATGTGGCAAGTTGCCCTACTACACCAGAATCATACTTTAATCAGCAATTGATGTCAAGAAATATTCGGGCGAGTATCCACAGCGAGCATTATTTTATCCATTATAGTTTCTCTTTCACTAACATCTGATTTATCCCATACAACCTCAAAGAGAATCCCCATACCAGGTAGAGTATCCTCTTCCCTTGCTTCAACAGCTTCCTGGATATAGCTTTCCACTTCTTCCCTACTGCTTCCCGATAAGTTAGTGATAACCAAATCTCGGATATCTAAAGCCTGTTCCAACAAAATCTCCCTGCCTTTCATTTGATTCTAATAATATTAATTCCCTATTTTTTAAAATCATACACATCCGAAATTTGTTTTGTTAACTATCAGCAAGCCTTAAACCCAAATCCTTTGCGAAAGTATGGGCTTTTTTGTATTCACCCCATTTTAAAGATCTTGAAAGCTCATCATATTCAAAAGCCCTGTGTGCAGGACGATATTGATCCATTAGATTTACCAGGCAATCAGGGGATAGCTCTTGGCTTATGAATTTTAATACTTCCTTAGTATCTTCTATACCATTTGGAAGCACTAAATGCCTTATAAGCAGGCCCCTATAGGCAATTCCCCTTTTATCGATTTTTAGCCCTCCTACTTGGCGATCCATTTCTTTAATAGCAAGCTTTGCAATCTGAGGATAATCTTTTACCCCTGAATATCTTAGACCCCTTTCAGTAGAACAATATTTGAAATCCGGCATATATATATCCACTACATCTTCAAGTATTTTAAGTGTTTCAAGTCTTTCATATCCACCACTATTGTATACAATTGGCAGATTTAGACCTTTTTCTGCCGCAATATACACAGCCTCAAGAATACTTGCCACAAAGTGCGTAGGTGTGACGAGATTTATATTGTGGCAATTGTAGCGGTTTTGAATCATGAGCATCATTTGTGCCAGTTCTTCATTAGAGACTATCCTTCCAGCACCACCAAAGCTCAAATCGTGGTTTTGGCAAAAAACACATTGCATATTACAGTAACCGAAAAAGATAGTCCCAGATCCCCTTCTACCTACTAAAGGTGTTTCTTCTCCAAGATGAGGCCCATAACTTGAGACAATTGCCCTATCCGTTGAGCGGCATATTCCCAACTCTTTCTTTCTGTTTACACCACATTCGTGAGGGCACAGCTTGCATTTAGTTAAATGGCTTTTGGCAGTCTCTACCTTTTTATATAATTGACCGTTTTCAAGTAAAGGCAAATAGCTAGGCTTAAAACCGACTGTCATAATCCTTTTCTCCCCTATGAAGTTACATTTGAAAGATCCCTACACCTAAATCACATTTATTATATCATATGATTTCGATGCGAAAAGTCCCTCTGGTAAAATCCATGACTACTTCACCTAAAGCTAGACCTGTTATTCTAAGATTTGAGCCTTAAAGCTAGAGTGGCCTCGCTCAAAGGGTTAGTTTGCCACAAATCTTACCTTTGAAGTGTTTCTACCAAGAACTATCATATAAATTTACATGTAAGTAATAAGTTTTATACTGAAAAATTTCTAAACGGGGGTGAATTTTGTTATAATATGTGGCAGATAGGCTGTGAATGGAATTAAAGGGCGTGTAAAGATGCACTTGCTTGCTATGGGTATACTTATCTTTTTGCTGTCAGGACACTTTCCCCAGATTACTGAAAGAGTCTATTCTTCATTTATTTATAAAATACTAGGTCAGAGTTTAAGTCATATAACAGGTGTTTTCCCCTTTTCTTTAGCAGAAATAATTATTGTGTCTCTAGCTGTTTTTGTAATTGCTTATATTATAAAAACCCTAACCCTAAATGGGGTTAAAAAATTTTTTTTAAACATAATTACATTTGTAGGTATAATATATTTTTCTTTTCAGCTTCTATGGGGCCTAAATTACAATAGGCCAAGACTCCAAGACATCCTCGCACTGGATGTTAGCACACCAGCAGATAAAGAGCTTATAGCCCTTTGTGAGAGTCTGATTTTAGAAGCAAACAATTTAAGGGCAGCCCTTGACCAAAGTGCAGAAAATGTGTCAGTACTTCCATACAAAAAAGACCATGCACTGAAGATAGCCTGGAAGGGTTTTGAAAATGCATCCATAGATTACCCCATTCTTAAAGGGAGGTACGGAAAGCCCAAAGGCATAATACTCTCTAGGCTCATGTGCTATACTGGGATTTCCGGCTTTTATTTTCCGTTCACCGCAGAGGCAAATGTGAATTTAAATATACCTGACCCCTTCCTTCCCTTTACAATAGCACATGAAATGGCACACCAAAGGGGAATAGCTCGGGAGGACGAAGCCAATTTCATTGCATATATAGTATGTACTAATCATCCGGATATGTATTTCCAATATTCTGGGATACTTTCAGCCTTAAACTATGCCATGAGTGCACTGGGAAAATCCAATAATGAAAAATACAGTGAACTCCTTACTACCTACAGCAGTGGTGTGATGGAGGATATAAGGTTCAATAATACTTTTTGGTCAAAATATTCCGGCCCTGTAGAAAGAGCCTCTAACAAAATAAATGATACTTATCTAAAAGCACAAAACCAAAAAACCGGTGTAAAAAGCTATGGTGCAATGGTGGATTTATTGATAGGTAAGTACCGAAAAGACCAATATGAGAAGGTAGTTCCTTCTTACCTAAACTAAAAAAGTCCGGTTTTCACCGGACTTTGCTTTCCCTTTTTTAATATCCACTTCTAGCCACGCGATGGTTTTGATAACACTCGCTACAGTATACAGGCCTGTCTTCTCTGGGTTTAAAGGGAACTTGTGTAGCCACTCCACAGTCAGCACAAATAGCATCATACATCGGTCTGTTTTGCCTTCTTGAGCCGCCATTCATCCGTCTTTTGCGTGCATCTCGGCAAGTCTTACACCGACCGGGTTCATTTTCAAAACCCTTTTCTGCGTAGAACTCCTGCTCACCTGCAGTAAAGACGAATTCATTGCCACACTCTTTACAAACTAAAGTTTTGTCCTCAAATGCCATTAAAAAAACCCCTCACTTTAAAAAAAGTTTATTAGCATTTGCTTAGCTGACCTGGTTTTTCCCAAAAACACCGCATACCACTTGCTTGCCTAGCACACTGGGAGTCGTTTCGCCTATCGCTTCGGCATCGACTTTCAACCACAGACCTAAGTTATGCCTTAAAAACAATTATAACCCCAATTGTTTTAAAAAGCAAGAAAAAATAAGCTATTTCTTGGAAAAATGTAGTTATTCGCTCTTATTACTTCTTTGTATCTATAAAAGCACCGTCATCGGACCGCTTACCTATAATCCCATATCCTTTGAGGGCGTTTTCGGTTTTTCTTAAATTCTCCATATCATTTTTAAGTTTAGCAAACAACCCATTTGCAGTCTCTTTATTTTTCTCATCAAGGGCTTGTACCTTTCGCAATAAGGCCTCGGTATTACTGTGGGTCTTTTTAAGTTCCGAAGAACTACGGCTAATATATGTTTTAAATGAATCAACATTTTCTTTGAAAAAAGCAAGCAATTTAGTGTCTACTATATCTATATCTTTTATCAATTCCTGTCTATAGTCCAGTATTTTAAAAAGCCCTTGAATATCCTTTTTAGCCAGGGCATCGGAAACTTTTCTTGTTTGTGTATCAAAAACCCTTACTTTCTCTAGTTTTTCTTCAAGTAATTTCTTGATCTGATTTTCCATCTTGCCTCTCCCCGGTCCATGTCAAGTGATTTAAGCATTTTTCTTAAATACCAAGTAGGCCCTATCCCAGGTGTCTTTTAAATCTTCTAACATGGCTTCGGCAACATCTAGGCTTGTAACATCTTTTTTGATATTTGCATCAACTAACTGGCGATATATAAAATCATATACACCTGATAAATTCTCCGAAACATCATAGCTCATGTCAAGGCTTTGGTCGAGTTCTGTTATTATGGCCTGTGCCCTTGTAAGATTGTGATTGGCACCCACAATGTCTTTTTCTTCAATGCTCCTTCGAGCAAGTCTGACGAATTTTATGGCTCCCTCAAAGAGCATTAGCATTAGCCGTTCCGGTGTTGCCGACATTATTGAGTTTTGCTGATATTGCTTGTATGCATTTACATTTATCATAAAAGGTGCCCCCTCCCTTTCAAAAACTAAAAACCACCCATGTACATATTCAGTTGTGAAGCAAGCCACATACTCTGTTCATTTGCATACTGTATGGCCTGTTCCATTCTAATAAATTGCTGCCAATACCGGTCTTCCGTCCTAAGCAAAGTCTCTTCAAAGTTAAAAATACGGTCTTCCATATCCCTGATTTGCTTGCCTAGGGAACTATCATCATATAGCTGGAACTCTCCACCACCGGCTTTTTCTGTTATATCACTTAATCCATTTTTTAATATATCATAGAGCCTATTGGCAACGCCTTTAGAACTGGCATCTTCTCCGGATTTATTGAATATCTCCATAACACCTTGTGAATCTTTGGCAAGAGCCGCCCTAAGTTGTTCTTCATTTATATGTAATTTGCCTTTTTCCATCCAGTCCCCTGTGGTGATACCTATTGCAGAAAGGGAGTTCATTCCACGTGGAAGATTTGCCACAGGATTAGAAACATCAAAGCGGAGTTCCCTTATTATTCTCTCAAGTAATGGGTCAGACCTTAAATGACCGCTTTTCGCTTTTTCTTCCCATAGTTTTATTTCGTTTTCACTCATATCCTTTTTCTGCTCTTCAGTAAGTGGAGGATACTTCCTAAACTTCTCCTCAGAAAGTTTCCCATTTATATGTTCAATAACTTCATTATAAAGTTCTACATATTCTTTTATGGAATCTACTGCGGCATCAAGGTCGTTCTCTATTCTAAAAGATGCCATTTGCCCTGCTTCCATAGTTTCTTTTAGGTTAAACCTTATATTATTTACATTGAATTCATTTGTGGTCTTTTCTACTATAGTGCCATTTAACACTATGCGGGCATTTTGTCCAGATGCACTTGCACTGTATGTAATTTCATCTGCTGCAGTTATTGTTTCACTCACATCAAAGCCCAGTGCTTTAAATAAACCGCTTTCATCACTTATATCTATCTTTGCCCCAAGTCCTGTTTCCTTTGATATAAGGGCAAACTTATCTGTCAACACATCATATCTTGCCACTACATCCAAATCTGTAGTAGAGTTTATCTTACCCATGATGAGCTGCAGACTGCTCTTTGAGCCAAATTCAAACTCATGACCGTTTATGGAAAAAGATATGACACCATCGCCTATATCCCCTAATAGCTGGGATTTCAATTCGGAATTTAACCTAAGAGGATGGTATGATGCGCCTTCATCTATGCCCAGTTTTGATAAAACCTTGTCGGTGATTTCGCCTTCACTGTCCTTTACACTGGTGAATTTTATGGGGACTTTATTGAAATTATCCTGGGGCCTTATGGAAAGCCTGTTGTCATGAACACCTACCTGTACACGCTTTACACCCGATAGAGTGTTTCCACCACCATCACCCTCCCAGCCAAAGGCGGTGTTTATGGCGTTTTCTAAATCATTTGCTAATCTGGCCAGATCACTTTCATTATTTACATCATAGCTGCCCTCATCAAGTGTGACTAATTTCTCCACACCGTCTATTGCCACATAGAACTTGCTTCCAGCTGAAATGATTATTTCATCATTTTCTAAATCCAATGTGGATAAATCACTGCTCATCAAGGGTTTTGTAAAAGATGTAGAGCTCTCCAGTTTTGCATAATCTGCCAGTTGGGCCACTTCCACATCATAATTCCCTGCAAATGCTCCGGCCCCAGGTGTCAGTGAGAGGAATTTCCCGTAGTCTGTACCATCATTCATGGCACAAGTCGCTTTATACTTCATATAGGAGCTGGTAAGTCGCATATCAAAGGAGGCGTTGTAAAGGGATCTCAGTTTTAGATTTATCTCCCGATAGTCTGCTTTTTGCCACTCCATGACCTGTTTTTGTTGGTACAGCTTGTCCACCTGCATCCGTTCCGCTTTCATAAGATCATGCACAATTTGATCTATATCCATACCTGATGCAAGGCCCCCTATTCGCATCGGACCGTACATTATGATTCACCCCCTATTAAACACTATGTAATACAATCAAACTCTTTCATCCACAATAAGCCCAGCCTGCCTCCAAAGACCTGCAATCAGATCTAGGAATTTTTCCGGTGGGATTTCTGTGATCAATTCATCACTACTCCTGTCAAAAATCTTGACCATTACCCTGTTTGTATCCTCATGTACTCTAAATTCCAAACGGGTAAAAGTAAGACTAGTGGGGATATCTTTGATACTCTCAATGATCTGCTCAAAATCTTCCTTACCTATAGCCTTCTCAAAATCTTTCACAGTAGGGCTTGTTTCTTTAACAGCAGTAGCATCTCTAGCATTTTCCACAGGCTCAACTTGGGGCTTATTGAAATTCACATCTATTTGACCTGAAAAAGATGAATCTATTCTCATCCATATCACCCCACATATTATACAACCCGGCGGCAAACCGCCGGGTAAGTTGTAAAGGCGGGGCTTGCCCTCCGCCTAAATTGTCACACATGTAGGCGTTCTATCTGACTGCCACATGATCTTGTATATAACCAAAGGACCTGCACTATATCTTTATATTTGCAAGGGTAGGTTCCACCCTACCCCTCTGATTGCCCATGTGCTATACCTTTAACACAAAGGGATGTACTATCCTAACAACTGCAACACAGTCTGTGGAGCCATGTTAGCCTGTGCCAACATCGCAGTTGCAGCCTGCATAAGGATATTCTGTTTTGTGAACTCCATCATTTCCATAGCCATATCTACATCACGGATTCTGGACTCCGCAGCTTGTAGATTCTCTGCAGAAGCATCCAAGTTCTTAATAGTATGTTCTAACCTATTCTGCATAGCACCAAGCTTAGAACGCTCAGCTGAAACCCCTTCTATAGCAGCATTTATAATGGTAATGGCTTTATCAGCAGATTTTTGTGTTGATACATTCAGTCCACCTTGACTGCCAACGATGATTTCATCCCCAGCTTTTAATTCAGTTACTGTTGTAAGAAGGGTCTCTTCACTGTTAACAGCGGATTTCCACTCTTGACCATTCGAATCAGCAATGGCAACTAATTCACCTTTGCTGTTGATTAGGCCTAGGCCGTCGCCTTCAATTGCATGATGCTTGCTATCGACAACGGTATATGTGTCATTGGCGAGCTTTACATTTTCTGAAACTGTAGCAGTAGCAGTAGCTGTATCGTCTTCCACCTCAACCTGACCAGTGACTACTGGGTCGTCGAATTCAATAGCAGGATCATCTTCTATGCTCGCACCTTTAAGTTCGTTTAGTGCTGTCCCATCCACCAGTGCGAA
>CAYMGK010000036.1:0-3696 GCA_964389965.1 uncultured Clostridia bacterium
TTCATAAACTCTAATAATTGCTGATTTAATGGCATGTTTACCTCCACTTTTTTTATTTGAAGATTTTGCTTAATTAGTTGTGTTCGTTTATATTTTACCCGTTACTGGAATATATTACAATATAACCTTGCTTTTATACTCATGAAATACTAGCACCATAAATAAAATTTATAAATTGGAGGGTTTGAGTAAATGGGGAAAATAAGGGATGGGCTTATGGCATTAGGTAAAAAAAAGAGGTATAGAATTACTATGCTTATTTTGGCTATTATAATTATGGGATTAGGGTACAGTATTTTTATAACAAAATCACTGCCAATGTTAGTGCTTTTAGGTCAAGGTAAGACAGTTGTTATTGACCCGGGTCACGGTAATATTGACAAAGGTGCCATTCATGAAGAAAGCGGTGTTGCTGAAAGTCCGTTAAATCTTGCAGTGGCTTTACAGTTAAAGCAAATGTTGAAAAAACAAAAAATAAATGTTGTCTTAACTCGGGAAGAGGAGACAATGGAAAAGGGTTCTAACCGTGAGGAGCTTCAAAGGAGAATGGAACTTGTAACTAAATCCAAAGCAGATATCTTAATAAGCGTACATGCAAATAAATTTCCTGATCCACAGTATTTCGGGGCACAGTGCTTTTATTATCCTCAAAAGTCTGAAAGCAAGCAATTGGCTTTACTTATTCAAGATGAATTAAAGCACATGGACCCGGAAAATACAAGAGAAGCACTTCCTCAGGATTTATATATGTTAAGGGAAAGCCCCATACCTTCTGTTTTAGTTGAAATGGGCTTTTTATCAAACCCAAAGGACCGTGAAAGGCTACAGGAACCTTCTTATCAGAATAAAATTGCCCGATGTATTGAAAAAGGTATCTTGCGATATTATGCTGGGGATTTCATCACCGAAATTCTTTGATTTCACTCTTTAATCTTATTGAAATAATCCAATATACATGGTATTCTCTTTGTATAATTATTTGATACTAATTTGTAAAGGGGTTATAATATGCTACCAATACCTACCAGATTTAATTTAGTTGCAGGAAGTTCGGAGGGTTCAACACTTTTAACTGCTTTCGACGGGGCATTACTTAATGCCGGTGCAGGAAATCTCAACCTTTTAAGGGTAAGTAGTGTTTTGCCGCCAAAGGCTGTCTATGATGAAAACCTCTTCATACCACCGGGCAATCTTGTCCCTACGGCCTACGGGGCCGTAGATAGTGATAAGGCCGGGACTATTGTGACGGCCGCCGTAGGAGTGGGCATCCCGGATGATGGTAGTTTCGGCATGATTATGGAGGTTGCAGGAAAATTTAGCAAAAGCATCGCTGAAAAACAGATAAAAGAGATGCTAGTTGAGTCATTTGAAATGCGAAACAAAATCCTGGCGGATATAAAAGTCAAAGCTGTAGAACATAAGGTGGAAAAAATTGGCTGTGCCTTTGCAGGGGTGCTTTTATGGTATTAATATAATTGTTTTTTTGTGTTTTTATATGATGTCTTCATATTCATTTAACAGTTTTTCAAACATATCAAGGGCCTGCTCTATGGGTTCTGATTTGGTCAGATCCACACCAACTTTCTTTAGGAGCTCCAAGGGATAATCGGAACCACCGCTGGATAGAAAATCTTTGTACCTTTTTACAGCGGGCATGCCCTTTTCTAAAATATCCTTGGATATGGCAATGGCAGCGGAAAAACCCGTAGCATATTTATAGACATAAAAACTGTTATAGAAATGGGGTATTCTCGACCACTCATAATCGATAAGGGAATCTATATGAATGTTCTGCCCAAAGTATTTTTTATTCAACTCATGGTAAATACTTTTGAATACATCGGCATTAAGGGGCTCACCTACCTCGGCCTTTTCATGTATGATTTTTTCAAATTCCGCAAACATGGTCTGGCGATAAACGGTACCTTTAAACTGTTCCATAAAGTGGTTTAACAAAAACATTTTTTCCTTTTTTGATTCTGCTTTTTCTAATAAGTAGTTGACCAATATAGCTTCATTGCATGTAGAAGCTACTTCAGCAACAAATATGGTGTATTGTGAGTAGATATACGGCTGATGTTTATTTGAGTAATAGGTATGTATGGCATGACCCATTTCATGGGCTATTGTAAATACATCATTTAATTTTCCCTGAAAATTAAGCAGGACATAGGGATGTGTTCCATAAGTCCCCCAAGAATATGCTCCACCGGTTTTACCCCGATTTTCGTAAACATCTATCCAGCCAGAATCAAACCCTTCTTTGAGAAGATCTATATATTCCGAGCCCATTGGTGTAAGACCTTCTATAACCATTTCTTTTGCTTCTTCGTAGTTTATGCTTTTATCATAATCTTTGATCAGTGGCACATAGAGATCATACATATGGAGTTCGTCTAGGCCTAAAATCCAATCGATCATTAACTGTGTCAACCAAATTATCGTAGACTTTTGTAGGGACATTGTCAGCAAAAAGTGAGGCCCCCAAGGAAGAGTCAAAGTTTCTCTGATTCTTAATAAAAATATTTGCCTTGACATTGGCATTTGTTGTAGCACTTAAAGTATTTATCATGTGTTTGTATGTGCTGTGGAGTGCTTCAAAAGCGGCCTTCCTAACTTGGCGGTTTTCACTTTCCATGAACTTTATATAACGGCCTTTTGTAAGCTCAACCTTGTTTCCACTTTCATCCTCTATTATCGGGAATTTGATGTCTGCATTGTCAAGCATTTTGAAAATATCTCCTGCTGCACGAGTTATTTCACCCATTTCAGCAAGCATTTTTTCTTTATCTGTATCAAGGATATGGGCCTTCATGCGGAATAGATTTTCAAGGTAATGTTCATATAGTTTAAGTTCCTTGTTTTGCTCCATATATTCATTCAATTGTTCCCTTGATAATGCTAATATTTCCGGTTCTATAAATGAAATGCTACTTGATACTTCCACCAGAAGGCTCATCGCCCTATCAGCTAATGCTTGATAATGCGTTCGAGTATTGTCCTCATCTTTTCGCATCCTAGCGTATGTGAAAAGTCTATCGACCTTTAAGGTCACTTCATCTTTTAACTTAAGTACATCTGCAAGTTGGATTGCAGAATTAATATTTCCACGGTATTTTTCAAAAATGCTCAATTGTTTTTTTACTTCATTAAAATCTTTTTCCCATAACTGCTCATCTGCATATATGTCTTCCAGGCACCATTTAAAAATATCATCAATTTCTTCCCTTAGGGGCAAAGTACCCAAACTCCTCATCCTTTCTTTTTTATATAAAAAACAAGCAAAACGGTCAGACCATTTTGCCAAAAGACCTAGCCACACTCAAACCGTTTCCTACACTGCTTTGGGAATTTCAAACTGGCTATTGTATAGATTGGCATAAAACCCTCCTTTTGCAAGGAGTTCCTCGTGGTTACCCTGTTCTATAATATCGCCATGATCTATCACTAGAATCAAATCCGCATCCCTAACTGTAGATAGGCGATGTGCTATTATAAAGCTAGTGCGATTTTTTATAAGGTTATCCATGGCCTTTTTAATGCGCACTTCTGTGCGTGTATCCACCGAACTTGTGGCTTCATCAAAAATAAGAAATTTCGGGTCCTGTAGAATTGCTCTTGCAATGGTAATTAACTGCTTTTGCCCTTGTGATACATTTGTAGCTTCCTCACTTAGCACCATATTATACCCTTTGG
>CAYMGK010000036.1:3706-13759 GCA_964389965.1 uncultured Clostridia bacterium
CAAAACTATCTACATGGGCAGCTTTTGCAGCAGCTATGACTTCCTCATCGGTGGCATCTAGCCTGCCATATCGGATGTTTTCCATTATGCTATCGGTATATAGCCATGTGTCTTGTAAAACCATACCAAACATTGAACGTAAATCTCGGCGTGTAAATTCACTTATATCATATCCGTCAATCAGTATAGAACCGGCATTTAAATCATAAAATCTCATCAATAACTTGACTATCGTTGTTTTACCTGCCCCAGTTGGACCGACAATTGCTATATTTTGACCCGGCCTTATGGAAGCAGTAAAGTCTTTAATAACAATGTTATTCGGATTGTAACCAAACTTTACGTTTTTAAACTCAACTTGCCCTTTTATTATACTGGGTTTTATCGGACTTGCTGTGTCGGATGGTTCCTCTTCCTCATCTAGGAACTCAAAGACTCGTTCGGCCGATGCCGCAGTTTGTTGAAGTATATTTGAAATATTAGCTATTTGAGATATGGGGTGTGTGAAATGGCGCACATACTGGATGAATGCTTGGACTTCACCAAGCTGTATAATTCGTTTTGCTGCAAAATATCCACCTACAACGCTAACCACAACATATCCTAAGTTCCCTATAAACCTCATAAGTGGCATCATGATACTGGACAAAAACTGGGACTTCCACGCCACCCTATAAAGTTTTTTATTTAAAACATCAAATTCATTCATACTTCGATTTTCACCATTAAAGGCTTTCATGACAATATGACCACCATATATTTCCTCAATATGTCCGTTTATGTCCCCAAGATAGTCCTGTTGTTGCTTGAAAAACTTTTGAGAATGTCCCACTATAAGCATTATAAGCATAATGGACAGTGGTACTACACCTAGAACAATTAATGCCATTTGCCAATTTATTACAATCATCATAATGAAAACACCTACTACTGTTGTCACAGATGTTATCATCTGGCTTAAACTCTGATTTAAAGTTTGGCTAAGAGTGTCAATATCATTAGTAATACGGGACATTATTTCCCCATGGGGTACTTTATCAAAATACTTCAATGGTAAGAGATTGATTTTTTGAGATATATCTTTTCTAAGGTTATAACTTACCTCATTTGATATGCTTGACATTATTAAGCCTTGAATATATTGAAAGGCCGAACTTAATAAATATAAACCTATAAGAAGCTTTATAATTCCTGCAATATAGTTAAAGTCTATACCACCTATACCTTCCATCTGTGCTAAAACACCTTCATATAGCTTCGTTGTTGCCTCCCCCAAAATCCTAGGCCCCAGTATGGAAAAGGCGGCACTTATCATCGCAAACATCAATACAATAAATATTGATATTTTGTACACACTCAAATGACTTATGAGTTTTCCCATTGTCCCTTTGAAATCCCGAGCTTTTTCGCTACCTCTTAGCAATCCCCTTGCTCTGTAGCCAGGGCCGATTCCCTTGTGCTTTGCACCTTTATTGTCGGAGTTCACGCTAACTCCTCCTTTGTAAGCTGTGACAATGCGATTTCCTGATATGTTTTGCAGTTTTGTATGAGTTGGTCATGAGTACCCTTGCCAACTATCCTTCCTCTGTCGAGGACAATTATCTGCTCTGCTCTCATAATAGTTGAAATACGTTGTGCAACCAAGATTATTGTGCTTGATTCGGTTTTTTCCTTTAAGGCCTTTCTTAAAGCTGCATCTGTTTTAAAGTCAAGGGCAGAAAAACTGTCATCAAAAATATAGATTTTGGGGTTTTTAACCAAAGCTCGGGCTATTGACAATCTTTGTTTTTGCCCCCCGGATACATTAGTTCCACCTTGGGATATTACGGAATCAAAACCATCGGGTTTTTCTCGAATAAAGTCCATGGCCTGCGCAGTTTTTGAAGCTTCTTCCAGTTCAGAAGTTGTTGCGTTTCCCCTAGCATATTTCAAATTAGATTCAATAGTTCCACTGAATAACGAGCTTTGTTGTGGAACATATCCTATTATGTCCCTAAGCTCAAATTGTGTAACATCCCTAACATCAACACCGTCTATTAGTACTTGCCCTTTAGTTACATCATAGAACCTGGGAATTAAATTGACCAGTGTAGTTTTACCTGATCCAGTTGACCCTATAATCGCAGTAGTCTTTCCTGGCAGTGCCTTGAAATTGATATTTTTTAGCACATATTTTTCGGCACCATCGTATTTAAAAGAAACATTTTTAAATTCAACTACCCCATTTAAATCATCACCAAATTTTATTGGATCTTTTGAATCAGTAATATTGGTTTCAGTATCTAAAACTTCGGCTATACGCTGTGCGGCCACAGATGCCCTCGGTATCAAAATAAACATAAGAGACATTCTCAAGAAAGAGAATATTATCTGCATAACATATTGCATAAAGGCCATCATATCTCCTATTTGCATACTTGAATTTGCGATATGCTTGGCACCTACCCATATAATAAGTAATGTTATGAAATTCATGATAAGAGTCATGCTAGGAAATGTAAAAGCCATTACCCTGTTCACAAAAAGGTTTGTATTTGTAAGATCCCGATTGGCCTCATCGAACCTAGTTTCTTCAAAGCTTTGGGTGTTAAACGCCCTTATTACCATTATTCCTGATAAGTTTTCTCGTGCCACCAAATTAAGTCGATCCACTAACTTCTGGATAGCCTTAAATTTAGGCAATGCCACTATAAAGACACCGGCTATTAAAACCATCAATGCCGCAACGGCTATGGCTATAATCCAAGACATGGACGAACTTTTATCAAGGGCTCGAATTATTCCTCCAATGCCCATTATGGGTGCAAAGAAAAACGTTCTTATCAAAACTACAACAAGCATTTGTATTTGTGTGATATCGTTTGTAGTTCTCGTTATAAGCGATGCGGTAGAAAACTTATCCATTTCCACCTTAGAGAAACTTAGGACTTTAGCAAATACTTCCCTGCGCAAATTGCGTGAAAGTCCTGCGGCGACCCTTGAACCTAAAAAACCGACCCCAACTATACAAATGGCGCTTATTATAGATATGAGCAACATAATCATTCCGGTACGAATAATGTATCTGTTTTGGATCTTATCTATGTTCATTTCAAGTGCTTTATATTCTGCTTTTACAGCTCCAATTGCTGCTTGAACGATCATGTTTTCGCCTAATATGGCATGTCTTTTAGTTATTTCCTCACTGATTTGGAGCCTTTGAGCGATGGGTAAGTCTTTCAACAGCGTAAACACATCTGACTCGACTGGAAATTGTTTGCCATTTATATCTATAAAATTTGTCTTTGATTCTGCTTTCATCTGCTCAATACCGGAAACAGTTAATAAGGCTTTACCTATTATTGGATTTAGTTCTTCTATCTTGGTTCTATCAATATCTTTTAGAACGAAAATCGGTTCTTGGGCAAGTCTTGGATACAATTTTACGTATTTACCGAATTTTTCATTCGACTTTTCTATAAGTTGGTAACTATTCACAACTTCGTTTCTTTGGCTTTCACTCATAAATATTGTCAGTTTATCCGTATGACTTTTTCGTATTGCTTTTGGCACGGCGTTTTCAATTCCGCCCTGTTGGATACCTTTATTTACAATATTGGACATATAATCCGGGAGTGCAAGATCTGTCATTGCCTGTACAAAAAGGAGAAGTACGGCAAGAAATATCAAGCCAAAAAAAGGTCTTAAATATTTTGATAATTTTACCATAGATCTAATCTTCCCCTTACTATTTCTAATACAAAAAAGACAACATGCCATTATGACATACTGCCATATGTCAATAATTTCAAGGGTTGTTTTATCAAATTTGGCAAATGGAAGTTGATATTTCCCGGACCAAAACTATCTAATAAAATATTTATAATATATGTTCTTTGCAATAAAAAAATAACTTTATTATTGTACCTTTGCCTATTTCGGAATTTATTTCGAATTTGTCCGAACAGCGCTTTATATTTGACAATCCTCTTCCCGCCCCAAATCCTTGGCGCAATACTTTTTCAGAAGCCGTTGAGTACCCGTCTTCAAGGGCAAGGGCAATATCCGGTATCCCAGGCCCATGGTCTTGTGCGATGATGGCAATTTCATCGGGGTAAATCAACATCTCGATTTCCCCTCCAAAAGAATGTATTACCATATTTATTTCGACTTCATAAGAAGCAATACAGATCCTCCTAACAAAGTCCCCCGCTAAACCCTTTTGTTTGAGGATCCTTCTTATAATGCTTGAAACTTCACCCGCTTGTTCCAAATCACCAGATGTGATTTTAAAAGTATGTTTTTCTATTGGTTCATTTTTGTGCATGGCAATAATCCTGCCTTATAAAGGATTCCACATGCCTCATACATAATATGTTGGGTTCTCAGTAAGCAAATATTCCTTTCAACAGCCATATCGATTACATTTTGAGAAGGTTGTCTGCCTCTAATAAATACAATTAAAGGTATATCGCTTATTTCGGCGGTGCGCATAAGCTGAGGACTGTTTAAGCCGGTAAGTAAGACCATCCTGCCACGGGCAAAAGTAAGTACATCACTCATTAAATCAGATCCAAAAGCGGAATCCACTTCATTATCTAGCAAATCCTCTCCATAAAGTACTTCCGCATTTAAGAGTTGACATATTTCTCTTATTTTCAAGTTCCACCCCTCCAAAAAAGTTTATGCGGGATCTTTTTGTAAAAAATCACCCTGAAAGTATTCTGTATTAGAATCATAACCGAATTATACCATAAGCCTACATCCAGGTCCAATGTTTTCAACGGTTTGAGATTACTTACATTGTAGAGAAGTCAAACATATGTGACATAGGCCCCTGAAAAACTAACCTCAGGATTAGTGCTGTGGTTTATATAATCACTAATTATATATTAGGCTACATTTTTAGAAAAGTAATTTTCAACTATTTCATTCGGTGTTTTAAATTCTAAAACTTTCCTTGCTATGTTGTTGTAGCGTCTAAATGATTTAATCATCTTTTGATAGCTACCAAAGCGTCTTTTACTATAAAACCCTTCTTGTATCTTTATTGAACCATTAAATCTTGAACTGAATACAATGTGTATATAAAGTCTTTTTCGAGGAGGTAAATTAGAGTGAATATAGCTATATCCGCATCGGCACAGGGTTATGGTGATGAGGGTGCTTTTGACTATAGGGCAGAAATGACGGGCCATATAGTTATAAAACCTAGCTTTGGAAAGGAATTTTTGGATATGCTTGCACATTTGTCAAAAAACCAAGGACCAATACATGTGTTAAAGATCTTTTGTCATTCTTATGAAAGGGGGTTGATAATGACAAATTGGAGTGGATTCTATGATGAACCCGGCAAAGAAGATACTGAGAAGGCGGCATATTTACACGACCTGACTGACAGAGTTGAAAAAAGTGAGATTAGATTCACAGCCAATTCCCAAATTCTATTATTTGGCTGTAATTTAGATACTTTTTCTCAAAAACTCTCTGCCATAACAAAGGGTACTGTCATTGGCCCAAGTGGTAGTGCATATCCCGAAATCTGGGGCAATAGGGAAACTGGTGCTTTTCTAACAACTAATTGGGTAGTCTATAGGAATGGTAGTTTTGCTTACAGTGCAGGTAAAAGGCTTAATGCTTGGTAGTTACTTTTTCTTACCTACACCTAACAAAATCGATCTAAATAGCCCGCAGAAAATCCTACTCTACCACTTTTAAACTTTAAACTTAGTCAAGTTTATACTCATCCCCTGTCCATTTAACTGCTAACAACAACCCTTCTTTTATAATGACATTTGCTATATCACTTGAAAATACATTGCTTATTCCAAGGGTCGGGCCCATAATAAGTTTTGCATCTTTTAAGGGATAATATAAGCCTTCAGTAGTAATACCTTTCACTTCCGGCGTAATTGGAATCAAAGAAAGGATATTCCCCTTTTTCCCATTTATTTCAGCTTGACTATCTATTAATGCGACTTCCCAATATTCATCAACATATTTTAATTCAATGCCAAGTTTTTTAAATCTAACCATTAAAAATATATTTCCAAGACTGTGATCCGGTCTGTCCCCGTATCCACCCAGAATTATAACTTCCTTAGCCCCCTGTTTTAAGGCCGTTTCAAGGGCCAGTTCCGTATCAGTGCAGTCCTTTTTTGTAGGGAACTTTAGGATTTCTATGCCTAACTGTTTTACTTTTTTTAAATCCTCACTGCTGATAGAATCCATATCACCTACCAATATATCCGGAGTAATCCCCATATTAAAGGCATGGTGAACACCACTGTCAGCACATATTACAAGTCTACACCCATTGAGGTATTTACTTACTTTTTTATAATCTCCTATATTTCCTCCTGCGAAAATTGCCGTTTTCATAGCTATCCCCCAAAACATTATAAAATTATCTCTTATTACACTTAACATGTTCTGGTATAATTATATCATGGTTTCGGTTTAAAAAGGTATTCCACATAATATTTCACTTTTGTTGTATGTGGATATATTTTTTGGTATAATGGGAATGATTTTAAATAAGATAGGGTTGAAAGGAGTTGTATTCTTTGAAAGAAAAAGTGGAACTTGTTTTAAATAAAATCCGGCCGTCCCTGCAAGCTGACGGTGGTGATGTTGAATTAATCGATGCCAATGAAGAAACCGGTATTGTCAATGTTAAACTAACTGGAGCATGTGCAGGATGCCCTTTTTCCACTATGACTTTGAAAAACGGAATTGAGCGTGCATTAAAGGCTGAAATACCTGAAGTTAAAGAAGTGCAGCAGGTTTAGTTTAGTAAATAAAAACGGTGGTGACTTTCTAAGTTTGCCGCCATTTTTATTTGTAAGGCCTACTTACTTTTAAGTATAGTTCATTTACACTTTAAATGATATGTATCGTTTACGGTTGCAATAAAGGCATCACTTTTTGAAAGTTGTTTTAGACCATCGTATTCGATTATTGTAAGGGATGTGTTGCTAATCTTGAATTTCCAAAAAAAATTCTGTTTTAGACCCAATAATACAGAAAGGGCCGCCCTTATTGGACCTGCATGACTCGTTACAAGCACCCGACTATCAGGATGGTTTCGGGCCGCTTCCATTAAGAATTGTGAAACTCGTTCATAAAGTTCGGAAAGTGATTCCCCTTTAGGGGGTTTTTGGTTGTGAGGGTCACATCTCCATTCTTCGTATTCTTGGGGCCAACTTTGTGTAACTTGTTCAAAGGTCATACCTTCCCATACTCCAAAGTTAAGCTCTCTCATTAAAGGGGTTGGTCGAACTTCTGATTCATGGTTCACTGCTATAATTTCAGCTGTTTCCACAGCCCTTTTCAAATTACTTGAATATATAATGTCGATTTCTTCATTCTTAAGCCTTTCCGATAATTTCTCCGCTTGAATCCGCCCTTCATCAGTTAAAGGTATATCGGATTGGCCTTGGTATTTTCTTTCCCTGTTCCAGACTGTCTCTCCATGCCTTACCAAAAAAAATCTAGTCAAAATATCACCCTATCTTAAAAGATAATATAGAAAATATTGATAAAACTATGACCTCAGAAAACTCGTTTACTGCACCATATGTATCCCCTGTCATACCACCAAGCTGTTTAAACAGATATTGAATAAAAATATAGCACACTACAAAGGCCCCACATAAAATAATCAACCCCGCAAATCCAATGCACATATAACTGACAACCATTGCAATAATACTTGCAAATATAAATACTGTAGTCTTTTGATTTAAAAATGCCTTCCCCATCCCATTTTTTCGGCTGTAAGGATAAAATAAAACAGCATATACCATCATCCACCTACTAATAGTAGGGAAAATAGCCAATGCAGGAACTGTATATGTTTCAGACAAGGAAAGGAGAAATAAGTATTTTAAAAGTATTACTAAAATCAAGCCCATAACACCATAAGCCCCTACACAGCTATCCCTCATTACATGAAGTTTTTTCTCCCGATTTCCAAAACAAAAAAGCCCATCTGCTGTATCTGCAAAACCGTCTAAATGCATCCCACCGGTAATAATCACATTCATGACTATGATAATTCCCACTATAACTTGTCTTTGCAATAGCTTTTGCCCTAATATATATATTAGGGCTAATATCCCTCCGATGATTGTACCAACAAGGGGGAAAAAAGGCAATGATGAGGAGATTTTATTTTCATCAAGTTCAACTTGTGGTAAAGGTATTCGAGTTAAGAATAGCATTGCTGTATAAAATCCCATAATTAAAAACGCCTTTCTATTTTAATAGATGGTTCCGACACAGAAAGTCTCCCTGATAAAGTTTATGGCAACTCTTGTCATTGGCACTGATTGAAACACCACAACTGTTATAATTGCGGTTACAAAGCATAATCTAACGGCAAGTCCTATATCCTTTGGCTCTATTTCTTTATGCTTTTCACCTATGTATTCAGCAAAACTTTTCACCCCATCGTAGGAACTCCAACCTCCCAGGCGAATTCTAAGAACTCCCGCTGTAGCGGCCTCTGGTATGCCGCTATTAGGGCTTTTATGTTTTCTTGCATCTGAAAAAACGGTTTTTATACCGAGTGATGTGTCAAAACCCATAAAAAAAGCGGCTAAAATCATTAAAAATCCACCAATACGGGCAGGAATATAATTTGCAAAGTCGTCCATTCGGGCAGAAAACCAGCCAAAAAACTCATATCTTTCGTTTTTGTACCCCACCATGGAGTCCAATGTGTTTATAGCCTTATATGCCATAGCAAGTGGTGCTCCACCGATAAAGGCATAAACCAAAGGTGATATAATTCCATCTATGGTGTTTTCCGCTACAGTTTCTACTGTGGCTCGACAGATTTCTTTAACTTGCATGTGCTGTGTATCCCTACTTACTAAGTGAGAAAGGCCCTTTCTAGCTCTACCGATATTCCCCTTTTTTATTTCACGGTAAACCCATAAAGCCTCATCAGCCAGATTGCGAACAGCTAGTGTGGTGTATGTAAGCCAGATATTTATCACATAGCCGAATAATGGATTAAACCTACTGACTATTTTTATTATATAGTAAGTGCTACTATATGCTAAAAAAACTGTTGTAAACCAAAGTATCATACCTGCTATTTTAAGACTTTTGGCTGTCTTAAAAAAGAGCCTGAGATGTTTTTCAAAAATATCAATAAATCTTCCAATGAGCACAATTGGATGAGTGGGCCTTACCGGATCGCCTAATAAAAGATCAAGTAAAAATGCCAATAAAACAATCATTTTACTATTCATTTACAGCACTTCTCACATATTTATTCATTAACTTTGTTAGCATTGAAATGAGGATCTCATTGTCTTGTCTGGTTTTTACTGCAACTCTGAAAAAACTATCATCTAAAAATTTGTAATTTGAACAGTTGCGAATGAGAATTCCCTTTTTTTTGAGGTTTTCGGCAAGGATAGTCGCATTAGTACCTTTTTGTGTTTTAATAAATACATAGTTTGCCTCCGGGTAAAAAGGTTCAAGGCCCTGTATGTTTTTTAGATCTTCCCAAAACCTAACCTTTTCCCGGGAAATGTACTTACGGGTTTTGCTGATATACTTCCTATCTCTCATCACTTCACTTCCGACAAAACCCGCAAATGTGTTGATATTCCATGGGTCTTTTAATTTATGAAATTTTTTTATTAACCGGGACCCTGCCAAAATAAAACCCAGCCGCAGACCGGGCAGTGCAAAAAATTTGGTAATGGATTTTAAAATAATCAGATTATCATATTCCTCGATAAATCTTACCATGCTTTGGTTTACATCAACAAAATCCATAAAAGCTTCATCTATCAGAAGGTAGGCTCTATTATTTTGAAGCTTTTTTAGTATTATCGTTAAATCATGTTTTGTTATGAGCTTTCCAGTAGGATTATTAGGGTTACATAAAATTAACAGAGAATCGGGTATTATATTATTTTTGATATTATTGATATACAGAATTTACTTTAACGGTGTTGCAACGACAAAGCACATATCATTCAAATCTCCGTTTGACTCATCAAAATAATTGTAAAAAGTAAAATTATATATAAATCTTGAAGCAGCATATGT
>CAYMGK010000037.1:0-6761 GCA_964389965.1 uncultured Clostridia bacterium
AGGTACTTACGATATAGGTTTGCAGGCACTTTCCGGGGCGATGGAGCGAGGCCATGACATGGTATATGTATGTCTGGATAATGGTGCATATATGAACACAGGAATCCAACGCTCTAGTGCAACACCTTCAGGCGCACATACCACTACCAGTCCGGCGGGTAAAGTTGTGCCTGGAAAACAACAACCACGAAAGGACTTGGCTGCAATAATGGCGGCTCACAACATACCTTATGTGGCCCAGACCACTATCGGCAGGTGGCAGGATGTGCATAAAAAAGCCAAGAAGGCCTTTGAAGTGGAAGGACCGGCCTTTATCAATATTTTATCACCTTGTCCGAGAGGTTGGAGGTACAACACACCGGATATTGTCGATCTAACAAGAAAAGCTATTCAAACCCGTTTTTGGCCACTGTTTGAAGTGGAAAATGGCAAATGGAAGCTCAACAGCAAATCAAGGAAATACGTGCCGGTTGAAGAATTTTTAAAACCCCAGGGAAGATTCCGCCATCTCTTTGCACCAGGTAATGAACATTTAATCAAACAAATTCAAGATGAAGTAGATGAACAGTGGCTTGCTCTTCTTGAGCGCTGTGGTGAAAAACCCGAATTGCCTAAACGCTAATCCCACAGATCCTCAACACCCCAGTTAAACCTTGTTAAACAAATCCCGCATCATTTTAAAATCCATGGTGCGGGATATTATGTTATAATCTTATTATGAGCTCAGGAGGTCTTGAAATGCGAATCTATGGTAAGTTGAATTGCCTAAGGAGGATTGGCAGGAAATCAAATGGATAAGAAAAAGGGTTTTATCCGCAAGACTCGGCAAAGGGAATTGATTTTGGAGATCTTAAGAGGTACTGATACACACCCGACGGCTGATTGGATCTATGAACAGGCTAAGGAGGAAATGCCAAATATAAGCCTTGGTACCGTATATAGAAATCTTAGGATGCTCAAGGATTCGGGGGAAATAATCGAGCTTAGCTATGATTGCAGGCATAGCCGGTTTGATGGAAATGCCGAAAATCACTACCATTTTGTATGCACTAAATGCGACAAAGTAGTGGATATAAAGGGATGTCCGGTTGACAAGACTTTGGATAAGCGCGTAGAAAAGGCAAATGACATAGAAGTGCATTATCACAGGACGGAATTCTATGGTCTTTGTGCGGACTGCAAAGAAAAAAAACAAAACAAGGACTCTTGATATGACGGTCTTTTTAGACCGTTTTTTTATAATAATATACAATATAAAGGGAAGGATAGCTATACTGTAAATAAGGGCAAATACAAGCCGAAAATTTACTTGAGATGCTTTTTCAGACTTGGACAACTATATATAGTGGTATTATAATAACACTACTACTATATATAGTGGAAGCTACTTTAAAGTTGCCACGAGTTTAGTTTAGGGGATCTTCTACATCGGAATTAGTTGTATGTGTAACACATGACTAGCTTTGGGGGTAAAAGATTTAAAAGAAACAGGTATCTGAAACATATGAGGTGATGTTAATGGAAACAGATAAAGTAAATTTGACTGAAAACGCTAGGGTTGTTTTAAAAAGACGGTATTTGGCAAAAGATCGAGAGGGTAAGGTTGTAGAAACACCTGAAGCATTAATAAAAAGGGTATCTAAAGCTGTAGCAAAGGCAGAAAGGAAATACCCCCAAGGGAAGCACAGGGACTGGGCTAGAGAATTTTATAAATTGATGGCAGATATGAAGTTTCTGCCGAATTCCCCCACCTTGATGAATGCAGGCCGGGAGCTTGGTCAGTTGTCCGCTTGTTTTGTGCTACCCGTGGAAGATTCAATGGAGGGAATTTTCGATTCCATAAAATCATCGGCACTAATACATAAAAGCGGTGGTGGCACGGGATTTAGTTTTTCCCGCCTTCGGCCGAAAGGTGCCATGGTAAGATCTACTGGAGGGGTTGCATCAGGCCCCATATCCTTCATGAAGGTGTTTAACTCGGCAACAGAAGCCGTAAAACAGGGTGGGGTGAGACGTGGTGCTAACATGGGTATCCTTCGAGTGGACCATCCAGATATATTGGACTTCATCAAATGTAAAGAGAATGATAAGGAAATCACAAATTTCAATATAAGTGTTGCTATTACAGATAAATTTATGCAGGCACTCAAAAAAGATATGGAATATGACCTAATAGACCCCCATACGGGCAAGCCCTCCGGTAAGCTTTGGGCTAGGGAAGTTTTTGATTTAATAGTGGATATGGCTTGGAATAATGGGGAACCGGGGATTGTATTTATAGATAGAATGAATAAAGACAACCCCACTCCTGCCGCCGGGGCCATAGAAAGTACGAACCCGTGTGTGACTGGCGATACTCTTGTGGCCACAAAAGAAGGGCTAGTTAGAATAGATGAGCTTTACGCTAAATTTAGAAGAGGTGGCTTTCAAATAGTTACTGACAATAGAGTCCCAATGAGTCAGTTAATGGCAGTTAATGGGGCTGGATTCGTTGAATCCGCACCTAATATGGGAATCACAGGGACTTCATTGAACCCTGTTATACGAGTATATAATAATGGGAAAAAAGATATAATGCACCTTATCACAAAATCCGGATACCAGATAAAGGCAACCCCTGATCATAGATTTTTGACGACTAAAGGTTGGAGGGAACTTAAAACACTGAGGCCCGGAGATGAAATCCTAATACAGTCAGGTGCAGGAAGTTTTACTGAAAATGATAAATTCTCCTTCAAGAGAGTAAATAAATATGTAGATAAGGACTATGGTATGCGTAGATCTGATCTTCCCCTAAAATGGTCCAGGGAATTAGGCCAAATATTAGGCCTGTTGACAAGGGATGGTTATATAGAGTGTGAAGGCATAAACCGCCATATATGTTTTACCTTCAAGAAAGGCAATATGAAGGCGTTAAATTACTTTAAAAAAATCATCAATAAAATATTTAGTGAGGGGAACTGTGAATTAAAACAAAAAAACGGTATTTATCATTTGTCTTATTATAACGAGCATATGGTGAATTTTTTTGTGCAACTCGGTGCAGTAAATTCCGGTGCGGCATATAAAGAGGTGCCAAACTCCTTGTTCCAAGCTCCTTATATGGCAGTGCAAGGCTTTTTGCAGGGACTGTTTATCACAAATTGGAGTTGTTGGTCTGATTTTAATTCTGATAGTGAAGAGATGATCCTTACATCAAAAAGTATAAAATTACTGAGGCAAATCCAAATCTTACTCTTAAATCTTGGCATAAAGAGCATAATTATGGATCAGACTCAAAAGCCTCGGGCAAAGAAACCTGGATATGATATTTCTAAAGAAGGATTTTGTGATGTTAAGGGCGCATTATATGGGTTAAAGATTTCAAGAATAAGTGGCGGAAGATTTAAGCAGATCCTATGCAATAGGAAATCCGGTGGATTTTATAGAGAAAGATTTTACGATGAAGTAGAATCAGTGAAATACGCCGGAAGAGATATAGTATATGATTTAACAGAACCTGTAACACATTCCATGATATGCAATGGATTAGTTGTCCACCAATGTGGGGAGCAGCCCCTATTACCATTTGAAAGCTGCAACCTAGGTTCTATAAACCTTGCCAAATTCGTCAGGAAATTCAATGGTGAAAATCGAATTGATTATGAGGATTTAAGGACAACAGTGCACAAGGCTGTGAGATTTTTAGATGATGTCATAGATATGAACAGGTATCCCCTAAAGGAAATAAAAGAAATGACTTTGGCAAATCGAAAAATTGGATTAGGTGTCATGGGATTTGCGGATATGTTGATACAGTTAGAAATTCCGTATAATTCCGATGAAGCTGTGAAATTAGCCGAAGAAGTCATGGGCTTTATTGATAAAGAGTCAAAAAAGGCTTCAATGGAACTAGCCGAGGAACGGGGGGTTTTTCCTAACTGGGAGCAAAGCACATTTAAAGACAAAAAGATGCCCATTAGAAATGCCACTACAACAACTATAGCACCTACAGGGACAATAAGTATCATTGCAGGGGCTTCCAGCGGCATTGAGCCAGTGTTTGCTTTGGCCTTTGAACGACATGTAATGGATGATGATAGGTTGGTGGAAGTCCACCCTATCTTTGAACAGGTGCTCAAAGAACATGGCCTTTATAGTGATGAGCTAATGGAACAGGTCATACACGGCGGGACTTTGCAGGGAATACAAGGATTGCCTGAAAACATAAAAAAAGTTTTTGTAACATCACATGATATTACACCTGAATGGCATATAAAGATACAGGGAGCATTTCAAAAATACACTGACAATGCAGTATCAAAAACTGTGAACTTTCCTAATTATGCAACTAGGGAAGATGTGAGAGCAGTGTATCTAATGGCATATGAATTAGGATGTAAAGGTGTGACAATATATAGGGACGGAAGTAGGCAGGAACAGGTCTTAAATAAAGGTAGTAGGGGGAAAGAGGAACCCTTGAACGGCGAATGTACTGATTGTGAGTCTGTTGAAAGCATCCTAGCCGAGATAAAGCCAAGGCCTAGACCTAGTGTGACATACGGCAATACTGAAAAAGTAAAAATTGGCTGTGGGAACCTATATATAACGGTGAATTCCGATGAAAACGGGATATGTGAAGTATTTACAAATCTCGGTCGAGCAGGGGGCTGTCCTTCACAGTCAGAGGCCACGAGCCGCCTTATTTCCATGGCACTTCGCTCAGGAATTGATGTAAAAGCAATAGTTGAACAGCTTAAAGGAATCAGATGTCACTCCACTTTACGCCAAATGGCAAATAACAAGGAAATCAAAGTATTATCATGCCCTGATGCAATTGGAAGAGCTATAGAGCGCAGCATCAAAAAAAATAATGAAAACAATGCTAACAATCATCAGGAAAACCAAGCATATTTAAAGCGCTATTTAGATCAGAATCCTAAAGATAATGAATTGGCCATTTCTAAAGATGCAGTTAAATCCAACAATCCAGGCAATCCACATGGAGTAAATACCCTAGTAGGAACAGCCTGCCCAGAATGTGGTCAAAGACTTGAACACGAAGGCGGGTGTGTAGTCTGCCGCGCCTGCGGCTATTCCAAATGTAACTAAGAAAAAGCACCGGGGACGGACCTTTTTGCTTTTTCAAAAAAGCAAAAAGGTCCGTCCCCGGTGCTTTATACGGAAAGGAGGGGCCGAAATTGGGTTGTCCGATACTTACAGCAAAAAACCTAAAAAAGTATTATCAAATGGGTGAAGTCACTGTGAAAGCTTTGCAAGATGCAAGTTTTGAGCTTATAGAAGGTGAAGTCGTTGCAGTTCTTGGGCCCAGTGGCTCGGGTAAAAGTACTTTGCTCAATATCATTGGCGGAATGGATGGACTAAGTGGTGGAGAGCTTTATTATAAGGAGAAGAATTTACACGAGGCAGATGCAAAACAGCTAACTTATTACCGTCGAAATGAAGTGGGATTTGTATTTCAATTTTACAACCTTATGCCCAATCTCACTGCATTAGAAAATATCAATTTATCCGTCCAAATTGCTCAAAACCCCTTATCGGCCGAGGATATGCTCAAGCAAGTTGGCCTTTTTGCACGAAAAGATCATTTCCCGACCCAGTTGTCCGGTGGGGAGCAGCAGCGAATTGCATTAGCTCGTGCACTTGCAAAAAATCCCCAAATGCTATTATGTGACGAACCTACTGGGGCCCTAGACTTCAAAACAAGTATTCAGATTTTAAAACTTCTCAAAAGTTTTAGCGATACTTACAATAAAACCGTTGTAATAATAACCCACAATAGAGCCATAGCGCAAATAGCTCATAGAATATTTTACTTGAAGGATGGTTTGCTAGAGAAAATCGAAATTAATGAAAATCCCATACCACCGGGGAAGGTGACTTGGTGATGCTTCATAGGAAGATGGTAAGGGATCTTTTGAAAAACAAAGGTGCGTACTTTGCTTGTATTGTAATAATAGCTTTAGGGCTACTGATTTTCACGGCCTTTTCCACTATGGTGGAAGCCCTACAGGTTTCTCAACAGGATTTTTACGAAAATCAAAATTTCGCCGATGGATTTATACAAGTGAAAGCCATTCCTAGACTGGAAGTTAAAAAACTAAAGGAAATCGAGGGGATAAAGGAAATACAAGGCCGTCTTGTAAGAGATGTAATGGTTTTTGCACCTAAAGGAGAACAGGGTGTTTATTTGCGTCTGGTTTCTATGGAACTTGGCGAGAGAAACCCCATAAACAAACCTTTTTTAAACATGGGCAATCCTCTTATTGATAAAGCTATGAAAATCTGGGTGGATAACAAGTTCTTTGAAGCAAATGGCCTAAATCTAAATGATGAAGTTGAGATAATAGCATCAGGCAAAAAAGGAAAACTTTCTATAGTAGGTGTGGCAAGTAGCCCGGAATTTGTATATGCTCTTCAAACCCCATCGGATTTTTATCCATCGCCGGAGACTTTTGGTATCGCCTTTATCCCCCTTAGTAGTATGGAAAAATTATTTTCTAATGAAAAAACCTATAATGATTTAGTATTTACTTTAGAACCAGATGCGGATTTTGACAAAGTTAAGACTTTATTGGAAATGAAATTAAAACCCTTCGGTTTACAAAATCTAATTTCACGTGATGATCAAACAAGCCATTTACTTTTAAATGAGGAAATCAAGGGTTTGGTGGCTATGTCAAAGGCCATGCCCATTATGTTTCTCTCTGTTGCAGCAATAATTTTGTACATAACTCTTAAGAGACTTACGGAACAGCAGA
>CAYMGK010000037.1:6771-13517 GCA_964389965.1 uncultured Clostridia bacterium
GGGCAAATAGGGATTTTAAAGGCTGATGGCTACACATCACGGGAAATCCTCAGTCACTACATATCTTATGCTTTATTAATCGGTCTCATAGGGGGATTAATAGGTGTAACATCAGGGTCGCTGTTGTCGTATCCCTTTATATCACTACTTAGAGTATTTTTTAACCTACCGGGCCTTAAAGGGCAGTTTTCCCTGCCATTAATTATTTTAGGAATATTTCAGGCTGTAGTCTTTTCACTCCTTGCCGGTTGGCAGGGCAGCAAAAAGGTCTTAGCCTTAAAACCTGCGGAAGCTCTAAGACCTCCTACACCAATAGGTGGTAGGCGAATATTTCTTGAAGAAATGCGAATTATCTGGAACAGGTTAAATGTGCAGGGTATGATGGCAGTGAGAAATCTATCCCGCAATAAGGGCCGCAGTTTGTTTATATTCTTTGGTATAATGTTTAGTTTTGCTATATCAGGTTTTACATGGTCCATGAATGATATGTTACAAAGACTCACATTGGATCAATATGAAAAAGTTGAAGTCTATGATGTAAAGCTAGGTTTTGCTAATCCTTTGAATGAAAAAAAGGTGCATAGGGAACTTTCGGGCTTTTCAGGAGTAAGCCGCACTGAACCCATGGCAGAGGTACCTGTGACCTTGAAGAACCAATGGAAAAAGAAAAATGCTGTTGTTCTGGGCCTTTCTGAAACAAGTCGCCTTTATAATATTTTAGATGATGATTACAACAAAACAATTCCCCCGAAGAGGGGCTTGCTGCTATCTGAAAGACTGGCAAAACTCTTGGATGCGGAAGTTGGCACAAGGCTCTATGTGGAAAGCCCCATGAAAGCTAATGGAAAGGCGGGGGTGCTAGAGGTTGTGGAAATAACTCCACAATATGCAGGCACAAATGCCTACATGGAACTTGGTGCATTACAGGAATTTTTAGGGCAAAAAGATCTTGTGACTTCATGTATGTTAAGTGTGAACAAGGAGGGAATAGCCATCCTTAGGGATAAATACATGTATGCTGATACCATAAACACTATTGATGAACGAAGTCAAAAACTCAATAAATTCAAGGAAATGATGGCATCATACGGAAGTATGATTTATATATATTCCCTTATCGGTATTATAATAGGTTTTGCCATAATATATAATTCATCTGTTATAACACTATCAGAGCGAAGTCGGGAACTTGCCTCAATGATGGTACTTGGTATGACACCAAGGGAAGTGCTGTCTGTTGTAACATTTGAGCAGTGGTGTGTGGCCATACCTGCAATGTTAGTAGGTGTACCCATGTCAAGGGCTATGATGAGCGGAATATCTTCGGCTATGAGCACAGATGTTTATACAATGCCGGAAAAGATCACACCTTTCGCACTATTTATGGCTTTGGTTGTAACAACAATATCAATATGGATTGCACAAAAAACTGCGGCAAGAAAAATTAGAAATTTAAGCCTAGTAGAAGTTTTAAAATCCGGTGATTGAGGATGTAAAATATAGAAAGCAGGTGAGGGCTGTGAAGGGGAAAATAAAGATTTTCGGTGCCATACTAGTTGTATTGGCAGTAATAATTGTATTTATTTTTTATCAAAATACAAAAGGACCCAAAGC
Organism: uncultured Clostridia bacterium; assembly: GCA_964389965.1. Lineage (GTDB taxonomy): Bacteria > Bacillota > Thermosediminibacteria > Thermosediminibacterales > Tepidanaerobacteraceae > DUNY01. The sequence goes on from CAYMGK010000037.1 coordinate 8,386, forward strand.
CGAGCTTTTGGAGTTAAAACCACAAACTATAGCAAATACTTTTCAAGAGGAAGGGAGGGTATTGCCTAAAGTAGAATATCCCGTCCATAGTATACTTACTGGTGAAATAGTTAATTTGGAAGTTGAGGAGGGGCAGTGGGTAGAAGAAAACGATGTGCTAGTTGTAGTTGATGCAGTTGAGCTTGAATTTCAATTAAGACAGTTGAAGGGTGAATTAAAAAGCCTTCAAGGTGAAAAAGTGGAGAGGCACCAAGAATCCTTGGAATCAAAGTTGAAAAGCCAGGAATTGTCTGTGGAGCAAGCCCGGGCCAATCTAAGGTTTTTTGAAGATGATTTCGAGAGAATGAAAAAACTCTATGATGAAGGGGCAGTTGCAGCAAAAGAATACGAAAATGCCGAAAATATGTTAAAGACAGCCCAATTCAACTTAAAGCAACAGCAGGAAGCACTGACACAGTTAAATGAATCTTCCAGTCCCACTAGCGGATCTAAGCAATTTTATACAGGTAGAATTGAAGCTTTGGAATCTCAGATAGATTTAATAAAATACCGTTTGGAAAAGAGCAGAATCGTGGCTCCTATAAGTGGTGTTATCGCAAACCTTTCTATAAGAAATGGAGATTTGGTTGGCCCGGAGCTCCTGTTGATGAGTATCTTTAGGGAAGATGATTATATCATTGAGGTATTCGTCCTAGCAGAATTTGCAACAAGTATTTCTAAGGGCATGAAAGTGGAAATAGTCCAAGAAATCAAAGGAGAGGATATAACCTTTCAGGGAGTAGTGAAAAAGGTCGCACCTACGGCTCAAGAAAGGATTTCCCCATTGGGCCTTGAGGAACAGTGCATCAAAACTACAATAAAACCTTCGGTACCACAGGATTTCCCCTTATTTCCCGGGAGTGCAGTTGATGTTAAATTTACTATTGATAAAAGGGAAGATGTCCTTGTTGTGCCTAAAACTGCCTTATTCCCCTATAAAGAAGATGAAGCCCTTTGGAAAGTAGAAAATGGCAAAGCCGTAATCCAACCAGTGGAGACCGGTTTTGAAAACGAAAGTCATGTAATTATAACAAAAGGTCTTTCAATAGGGGACAAAATCATCCTTAATCCACAACACCCAGGCCTGAAAGAAGGAAAGCGGATTCCCCACTGAAGCACCGGGGACGAAAAGCACCGGGGACGGAAGCACCGGGGACGGACCTTTTTGCTTTTTCAAAAAAGCAAAAAGGTCCGTCCCCGGTGCTTTTATTTACTCAGAATACCGGGTACTGCTTCGATGAGGATAAAGGCACCGATACCTACAAAAAGAACCCCAGCCAGAAGCCTAAGGTACACTGGGGGGATATGGCGTGATATTAAGTCTCCAAACAAAGCACACACAAATGTAGCTAGGATTAGTGCAAGTGAAGCCCCCAAGAAGATGGGCATGGGTTTTTTGTATTGTGTAACAAGGGAAAATACGGCAAGTTGTGTCTTATCACCGAGTTCCGCAAAAAACAACATAAAAAAAGTCATAAAAAACAACTTTAAGTCCATGACACACCATTTCCTTTTATTATTTTTGTTAAAACTTCCATAGTAGCAATATCAAAGGTGCACCAACTGTAATGACTATTAAAGACAAAGGCAATCCCAATCTCCAATAATCTGTAAATTTATACCCTCCAGGTCCCATAACCAACATATTAGATTGGTGGCCAATAGGAGTTAAGAATGCGGAAGATGAGGCTACACATACACACATCAAAAAAGGGTCAGGGGAAACACCGATGGATTTTGCTAGACTAAGGGCTATTGGGCCCATGAGTATTGCTGTTGCAGTACTACTAACCAAGTTTGTTATGCTAATTGTAATCACCATAAGGACAACTACTACCCATATAGGGGAAATATGGGCTGACAATCCAGTTAACAAACCGGCTATAGTATCTGCGGCACCGCTTTTTTGCAAAGCACCACCCAAAGGCAGTAATGTTCCAAGCAATAAAATAGTAGGCCACTCAATGGCTTCGTAGAATTCCCTTGGTGTCATTAAACCTAATGTTACAAGTAATATGGCTACCGTTGAAAATGCTATTTGCACAGGGAACAAACCAACAGTTGTCAAGATAATGCCCAACACAAACAACCCCAAGGGCAAATACTGTTTTGTTTTTTTGGTCTCTACATTGATTTTCACGCTACGCTCTGCCAAAGGCAAACAACTTAACTTATGGTAAATATCTTGTAAGATACTTGAAGGAGCCTGTAATAACAGAATATCCCCTGCCTTAAATCTGAAGGTCTTAAGCCTTTCGATGGACAATTGACCTTTTCGTGATACGGCCACTAAGTTGACATTGTACCTATTTCTCAACCTAACTTCAAAAGCCGTTCTACCTATCAACAACGAATCATCCCTTAGCACGACTTCAACTAGTGAGAATTCGTTGGATTTTAAATATGGGACAGATTCCAGAAAATCTAATTTAGCCCCTTTGAGAGCCATATTAGTCCTGTTTATAAGTTCTGTCAACTTCATACTATCGGTTTTTATTATGAGCAGATCTCCTGGTAGCAGGATTTCATTTGGCTTTGGGACGATGATTTTGGATTTATTTCTTCTAATGCTCAGGACCTCCACTTCGACTTTATAGACATCGTAAAAATCCCTTATCCTTTTACCGACCATCTTAGATGTATCTGTGACAACTACTTCAGATAAGTATTCACCTATATTGAAAAGCCCTTTTTCCCTGTCACTTTCTCTTTCAGGTATTAATTTAATGCCTAAGAATATGGCAAATCCGATTCCCAGAATAACCATAGTAATGCCAACAGGTGCAAATTCAAAGAAACTAAAAGGTGTGCCACTGACCTGTGCTCGATAATTAGACACTATTAAATTTGGTGGTGTGCCAATTACTGTAACCATGCCCCCCAATAAAGAGGCAAAGGCTACAGGCATCAAAAACTTCGATGGGGATGTTTTATTATCTTTTGCGATCCTAAGTGCAACAGGCAGTATTAGTGCTAAGGCACCTACATTGTTCATAAAGGAAGATAGAAATGCGGTTACTACCATCAATCCCATTACTTTAATGTGTGCACTTTCAGTTTTACTATCCAACAATACAACTAAATGTTCAATTACACCGGATTTTATCAAAGCGGCACTAATTACTAGCACAGAGGCTACAGTGATTACAGCAGGGTGGGCAAATCCAGAAAATGTGTCTTGAGGACTTATAACACCGGTAGTGGTTAGAATTAATAATCCCAATATAGACACAAACTCATATCTAATTCTACCATTGATGAATAAAAACAAAGTGGAAGCTATTACTGCAAACACTATAACCTGTTGCAACATATTAAAAAAACCTCCTCAACACCGGAAAACATTATATAGTAATAGCAGATTCTAAAGCGCTATTTTCCATGCTATGTACTTATTAAAGAGTATAACAAAACTCCCTCTCATTCGCAAAACATAAAAAAAAATCCCCCTACTGGGGATGTGAAATCAAATCACGTGTTTTAGAGCAAGGTTACCTTTTTCAGTAATAGTTAAGGTCTTTATAGGCCTTATATTGCCCACACCTACACTTGGACAGCCGGCACATTTTTTGCAATCACCATCACAGGATAGACCCATTACTTCTTCTTTAAGGTAACCCATCACCTTAAGCTGTCCAATTATATGTTCAATCATAGTCACTTCTAGGCTTAACTTAGTAGCTAGTTGTGTCAAAGATAAAAACGGCATTTTTTTAATTTGCATTAATACTTCCAGTAGCATTTCTTCCACCACATTTCCCTTTAAAACATCGTAGGTTTGAAGATTCTTTTCCAGCATGACCGCCTTTATTCTTAGGCTCAGGATAAACGAAGCAGGAACATCGTGCAAGACCCACGCTTAACTAAAACCCAAGAGTCTTCCGATTTGAAATACTAACACCGCACCTACCCAACCTGTCATGAAAGTATATAAGACGGCGAATATAGTCCACTTCCACGAATTGGTTTCTTTTCTAATTGTGCCTATCACGGCGGCACATGGAGTATATAGAAGGGTCATTATCATAAAGGCAAAGGCACTCAAAGGTGTAAAGGCATTCTGTATTGATGTAACTAGCTCTGTGCTACTTTCCACACCGGCGTACACCATGCCTAATGTTGCAACTACCGCTTCTTTTGCAACTATCCCAGAGAAAAGTCCCACAGAAGCCTGCCAAGTGCCGAAACCCGCCGGCTCGAAGATAGGTGATATAAAAGAACCGATCCTACCTAAAATACTTGCCTGACTGTAAGGCTCAACTCCATAGGGCAGGATGGATAAAACCCACAGCATTGTAACAACAGCAAAGATGATCGTACCCGCCTCTTTTAGAAACCCCCCTACTTTAAACCACATGTGTATCAAAGTGCCTTTTAAAGTAGGTAGCCGATACGGAGGCAATTCCATTATAAAATCGGATGTTTCACCTTTGAATAAAGTGGCGCTAAAGAGTTTCCCTGCAAGAATAGCAACGATAAACCCAGTGGCATATAGGATGAATAAAATTATCCCACCGTGTTTTGAGAAAAAAGCGGAGATGAACAATAGGTATATGGGTAGTCTTGCTCCACAAGAAATGAAGGGATTTATCAGTATAGCTACCATTCTGTCTTTTTTGTTATCAAGGGTCCTTGTTGACATAATCCCAGGGACATTACATCCCACACCTACCAGCATGGATATGAAAGTTTTTCCATGAAGGCCTAAAGCCCTCATGATATCATCCATTACATAGGCGGCTCTTGCCATATAGCCGCTATCTTCAAGTAAGCCAAGCAAAATATATAAGACCATAATTAAAGGCACAAATTCCACAACTGCACCTACACCACCGAAAACACCATCAACTACAAAAGAAATCAACATTTTCGGGGCATTAATATTCAAAAGAAAAGCTTTAGCCAGTCCGCCGAGATATTCCATAAAATGCTCTGCACCTTCACCGAGGACTTCTTCTCCAAAGACAAAGGTCAATTGATATATACTGAACATTATCACGGCAAATATGGGCAATCCAAGCCATTTATGTGTTAGCACCTTATCTATTTTATCTGATGTGCTTTCAATGCGCCGTTTTGGTCTTATTACATTT
>CAYMGK010000038.1:0-13466 GCA_964389965.1 uncultured Clostridia bacterium
AAGAAAGGATAGCTATCCAGGAAGCAAGAAAATTGCAAATTTCAATAATTGCAATAGTCGATACAAACTGCGACCCGGACGAAGTTGACTATATTATTCCTGGAAATGATGATGCCATAAGAGCAGTCAAACTTTTAACAGAAAAAATGGCAGATGCTGTAATTGAAGGTAGACAAGGTGAACAAATGGAAGCAGAATAATTTTTAGGTAAGGGGATTGCCCTTACCTTTTATTTCAAAAACAAGGAGGCTTTGTGATGGTTTCTCCGAAACAAGTCAAAAAACTTAGAGAGCGAACTGGTTCGGGTATTATGGATTGCAAGAGGGCATTAATTGAGTCAAGTGGGGATATGGAGAAGGCAGTGACTATACTGCGGGAAAAAGGATTAGCCGCAGCGGCAAAGAAACAAGGGCGTGTAGCGTCTGAAGGGGTAATAGAATCCTATATACATGGTAATGGCAGAATAGGCGTACTTGTTGAGGTTAACTGTGAAACAGACTTTGTGGCACGCAATGAAAAATTCAAAAATTTCGTGAAAGACATAGCCATGCAAGTAGCTGCTACAAGTCCCAAGTACCTATCTCGCGAAGATGTCCCTCAGGAAGTTATAGAGAAGGAGAAGGAAATTTTAAGGGTACAGGCTTTGAATGAAGGTAAGCCTGAGAAGATAATTGAAAAAATAGTTGATGGTCGAATTGAAAAATACTATAAAGAGAATTGCCTATTAGAACAACCTTTTATTAAAGATACCGACAAAGCTGTTTCGCAATTAATAATGGAGAATATAGCAGCAATTGGTGAAAATATTACTATCAAACGTTTTGTAAGATTTGAACGTGGGGAAATTGTGGAAGACAACAACTCTTAGATTAAGAAGAGACACAGATTTCAGTGTCTCTTTTTTCAAAAAAAAAAGGATTTTGTGACTTAAATATCGAATTCCTTTTAATAAGGTGGGGAATTTCAGATGCAAAAACCAATTTATAATCGAGTGGTTTTAAAAATCAGTGGAGAAGCCTTATCAGGGAATAAGGGCTTTGGGATTGACCAAGACATTTTGAATTCTATAGCAGATCAAATTAAGGAAGTCTACGATCTAAGTGTTGAGATAGCTATTGTAGTTGGTGGTGGAAATATATGGAGAGGTCGAAATTCTAAACGAATGGACAGAGCAACTGCTGATTACATGGGTATGTTAGCTACAGTAATCAATGCGCTTGCATTACAAGATGCTTTAGAAAATAGAAAGGTCCAAACAAGAGTCCAGACTGCAATTGAGATGAGGGAGGTAGCTGAGCCTTATATCAGACGAAAAGCTATAAGGCATCTTGAAAAAGGTAGGGTTGTTATTTTTGCAGCCGGCACAGGGAACCCCTTTTTTTCTACTGATACTACTGCTGCCTTAAGGGCAGCAGAAATAGAAGCTGAAATAATATTACTGGCAAAAAAAGTAGACGGGGTTTATGATTCCGATCCTTTGGTCAATGCAAAAGCTAAAAAATATGACTTCCTTGATTATATAGATGTATTAAATAGGGGACTGGGGGTGATGGATTCTACGGCGACATCTTTATGCATGGACAATAGTATTCCAATTGTAGTTTTTGGTATTACTACACACGGCAATATAAAAAGGGTCATATTAGGCGAAGACATAGGTACATTAGTAAGGGAGAGTTGATGAGATTTGAGTAAGAAGATGTTTAAAGAGATTGAAGCCCGAATGAGTAATGTTTTGGTAAATCTAAAATCTGAACTTGCTACTATAAGGACAGGAAGAGCTTCAACTGCACTTTTAGACAAAATATATGTGGATTACTACGGTTCACCCACCCCAATAAACCAAGTAGCTTCTATTAGCATCCCCGAACCTAGAATGATTCTTATACAGCCATGGGATTTAAAAATGATAGAAGTAATAGAAAAAACAATTATAAAAGCAGACATCGGCCTAAACCCATCAAATGATGGAAAAGTTATTAGATTGATACTACCCGAATTAACAGCTGAAAGACGACATGAACTGGTTAGGCTTGCCAAGAAAAAAACCGAAGAGGCCAAGATACCGATTAGAAATATTAGGAGAGAGTATAACGATATATTAAAAGAGATGGAGAGAAATGGAGAGATTTCTGAAGACAACTCAAAGCGCTCACAGGAAAAAATACAGAAAATAACCGATAAATTCATTGGCGAAACGGATATAATAATGACTAACAAAGAAAGAGATATAATGGAGGTATAGTTATTGCTGAGGATAGATTAGGCATTATTGGTCTCCCCTTGGATAGGGCTATTATGAAACTATCTGAAATGGATATTGCTTTTGAGGTAAAGCACACTAAACCCACTAAAATCCACGATGATTATAATATGGCCAGAATTGTGCAATATCATTTTATTAAAAAAAATTTTGTCAAACTTATAGCCGCTTTTTTTATCGGAAAAGAACCTAGATTATAAAACAATTTTGTTTGGGGCTAATTGCACAAAACCCCCTCACCGAAGGGGGTTTTTGTATAAGATTTGCGGAGGATACCTATGGATAAGCTCTTATTAGAAAAAATTAATATGCAAAACATACCAAAACATATTGCCATAATAATGGACGGCAATGGCCGATGGGCAAAAAGTAGGGCTCTCCCTCGCATTGCAGGTCATTGGGCAGGCGCCGAAGCCCTTAGAAATATAATAAGTACTTGTGCCAAATTAAATGTTCAAGTATTGAGTGTGTTTGCATTTTCAACTGAAAATTGGAAAAGACCGGCCGAAGAAGTTAACTCAATACTAAACCTACTACTGTATTATTTAAAAAAAGAGGTAGATAACCTAAATAAGAACAATATTAAAATAATAGTTACAGGTGATTGGAAAGAATTGCCGGATAGTATTGTCGAGCAGATAGATAAGTGTATGTGGCGTACACAGAACAATTCCGGCCTTGTGTTAAATGCTGTGATAAATTATGGTGCACGTAAAGAAATCCTATTAGCTTGCAAAAACATATGTGAAGATGTTTTAAAAAATAAAATTAATATAGATAAAATCGACGATGTACTATTTGAGCAATATTTATATACTCGAAATTTGCCATATCCCGATTTATTAATTAGGCCAAGTGGTGAATTGAGAATAAGTAATTTTTTACTTTGGCAAATAGCATATACTGAATTGTGGTTTACAGAAGTATATTGGCCTGATTTTAAAGTTAAAGATCTATTACAGGCTATATGCGATTATCAGCAAAGAGAACGGAGGTTTGGAGGCCTAAAAAAATAAAGTGCGGGTGAATTTTTTATGTGTACAAGAATTGCAAGTGCTATTATAGGTATAATACTATTAGGGTTAATTATAAATTGTAATGGCTGGATATTTTGTATAGGTATTACCTTAGTGAATATATATGCAATCCACGAGTTATACATTGCTTTTAAAAAAATCAATATACATATAAATTTTCCCTTATGTTCAAGCTTAACTATTGTACTGATATTTTTTATAAATTTATTTTATGATTTCGATTTCGTTTTAATATATTTCTTTGTTATTATAATGCTCATACTGACATTTTTATATAATATAATAAACAGTAATCATACTAAACTAATTGATACAGTATTTAGTGTGTTTACATTTGTTTATACTTCTTTTTTATTCATTAGTATGGTGCTTGTTAGGAATCTTCCCCAAGGATTTAACCTAACATGGTGGATATTTATTATAATTTGGGGGAGCGATACGGGGGCTTATTTTGCCGGGATGTTTTTCGGACAAAAACTTTTAGCACCAAATATTAGTCCGAAAAAAACTATGGAAGGTAGTTTAGGTAGTATCTTGTCAAGTGTAATATTAAGTGTGATTTTTGCCAGAATATTATTACCTAAAATAATATTTACCAAACACGCAATTATATTAGGATGCTTGCTAGGGATAGTTTCTCAAATTGGCGATTTATCGGCTTCATTAATAAAGCGATATTGCATGATAAAGGATTTTTCCAATATTATTCCGGGTCATGGTGGAATTCTTGATAGACTTGATAGCGCTTTATTCTCGTTTCCAATAGCCTACATTTATATAAAAATATTGTTCCAAAAAGGTGGTCTTCTATGAAAATAAAAACCACTTACGAACCGATTATATTATTGTTGATTACTATAATACTTACATCAATTTTTATTATTGTGGCTTTAAAGTATTTTTTCCCAGTTATTATTGGAATAATTATAGCTATAATAATAGATCCAATGGTCAATTACATAGAAAAAAAAACGAGTTTTGACAGGGGTGTTATTACAGCCATAGTACTTACCGCGATTTTTTGTATTTTAGGCTACACTTCTATATTAATAGCAGCGCGCTTCACTTTTGAAATCACGCGGTTGACGAAATTTCTACCATATCAGTTAAAATCTTTTAATACAATTATAGATGAAATATATTTGTTTTTAACTAACTTTTTTGCGAAAGTCCCTGAAGATATCCTAGTATATTTAAAAGCAAACTTAAATCAAATTATATCTACAATCACTGGATCAGTATCAAATTTTTATAGTTTTCTGGTAAACAAGATAGGGTTAATTCCAAACTTTTTTATTAGCACGTTTTTTATAATAATATTTATTTTTTTATTCAGTTATTTTCTGACCAAGGACAGGGATAAGATAATAGGGATAATAAAGAACTTATTCCCAGAACAATTACATGAAAAAATAAAGTCGGTCCAGCTTGAATTGATTTTTTCCTTTTTCAGATTAATTAAAGCGCAATTAATTTTAGTTGCCGCCTCAACCATTATAACTATTGTAGGTTTTTATGTTTTGAAGGTGGAATATGCTCTAATACTAGGCATTATTTGTGGAGTATTAGATATTATGCCTTTATTTGGCCCAAGTCTAATATTTATACCATGGATAATTTACTCGGTTATTATGAGGAAATTGAATTATGCTATAGGTTTATTGATGTTGTATGTTATAATTATTGGTAGTAGACAGATTCTACAAGCCAAAATAATAGGTCAAAATCTTGGCATAGACCCTTTACTAACACTAATATCAATTTATCTTGGGGTAAAATTGTTTAGCTGGAAGGGGTTATTCATCGGCCCTTTGGTTGTTGTTGTTGTAAGGGCATTTATTCATTCAGGAATATTACCACCATTCAAGCCGAAAGTGTGATATTAGCATAAAAATTCTTTTGAGCGAACCTTATGTCAAATAAGTTTTTTTATTTGAGAAGTTGATATTCTTAGGTTTAAAGAATATCTATATTATTTCAAGGTGTGTCAAAAGTTTTGGCCAAATGAATCTTTGTATAAAAAACAAGCATAACTTGTGGAAGGTGAAAATATTGGGGATTTTGGTGCCATCAATGATTGTTTTTGGCATGTTGGTTTTTTTTCATGAATTGGGCCATTTTGCTTTTGCGAAAATTTCTGATATAAAAGTGAATGAGTTTTGTCTGGGTTTTGGACCACAAATATTTAGGATAAAGTCAAGGGAAACTGATTATTCCATTCGCATACTTCCACTTGGAGGATATGTAAGATTAGAGGGAGAAGATTTAAAAACCCAAGATCCACGTGCCTTTAATAATAAATCTGTTTTTACTCGCATGGGGGTTATTTTAGCGGGTCCAATGATGAATTTTTGCTTGGCTATTTTATTACTTGCAATTATAAGTTTTTTTTCAGGGATTGCAACTACACAAGTAACGACTGTCCCCGGGGAACCGGCATGGCAAGCGGGGATAAGGGATAAGGATGAAATATATGCTATAGACAATGAACGAGTTAATTCCTGGGATGAGGTAGTGGAATTGATAAGCAACAAACCAAACGATAATATTACAGTTACAGTGCTTAGAAGGGGAAATTATTTAAAATATAATGTGAAAACTGTAGTGGAACATGGTACTCAGCGCGGCATAATCGGCATAAAAACCATTATGATAAAGCACTCTTTATATAAAAGTTTAATCTTGGGATTTCAACAGACCTTTTGGGCTTCTAAGATGATATTGAAAAGTCTTTTTAACATATTAAGTGGTAGGATGGTAGCGGAGATTGTAGGGCCTTTGGGTATGGTTCATATAGTAGGTGAAGCGGCGAAAATAGGAATATTCCAACTGCTATACATAGCAGCCTTGATAAGTATAAATTTGGGATTATTTAATCTTTTACCTATTCCCGCCTTAGACGGTGGTAGAGGGGTTTTTCTTGTATTTGAACTTCTGCGAGGAAGGCCTGTTGAACCTGAGAAAGAAGGTTTAATTCATTTTATAGGGTTTACATTACTACTATTTCTAATGGTAATTGTATTTTTTAAGGATATGAGAAAGCTTGATCTAATAAAACAACTTTTTCGTAACCAATAAAATATTTAAAGTAAAGCTTATAACAAGGGAGGAGCCATGCTAAAGTTTGGAGTTAAAAAAAGACGCAAATCAAAAAAGATAATGCTCGGAAATGTAGGGGTAGGTGGGGATAGTCCGATAAGTGTTCAATCTATGACGAATACAAAAACCCATGATATAAAATCTACTTTAAAACAAATATATGAACTGGAAAAGTTAGGGTGCGATATTATTCGGGTGGCGGTTCCTGATATGATAAGCGCCTATGCAATATCAGAAATCAAGAAACAAATCAAAATACCTTTAGTAGCGGATATCCACTTCGATTATCGTCTTGCGATTGAATCGGTAAAGCAGGGCGCTAATGGACTGAGAATAAATCCCGGTAATATTGGCGGGATAGATAAAATCCGAAAAGTTGTAGAAATAGCTAAATCCTTTCAAGTGCCAATAAGGATAGGGGTGAATTCGGGTTCGCTTGAAAAAGATCTACTTAAAAAATACGAAGGGCCTACTCCTGAAGCAATGGTTGAAAGTGCACTTAGGCATGTTGAGATATTAGAGGACTTAGGTTTTACGGATATAGTAATTTCTCTTAAATCCTCCGATGTCCTTACAAGCATATATTCATACAAAATTATGTCTTCGAAAACGGAATATCCTTTGCATTTAGGTATAACAGAGGCCGGATTGCAGCTTAATGGCACAATAAAGTCATCAGTGGGTTTAGGAGTTCTGTTATATGAAGGGATTGGGGATACAATCAGAGTATCTTTAACCGGTGAGCCACTAGATGAAGTAAAAGTAGGTTTTGGGATATTAAATAGTCTAAACTTAAGAAAACGCGGTATAAACTTGATTTCATGTCCTACCTGTGGGAGAACGGAAATAAATATCTTCAATATTGCCAAAGAAATTGAAGTTAAATTAGCACATATAAAAAAACCTTTAAAAGTTGCAATAATGGGATGTGTAGTGAATGGACCCGGTGAAGCAAAAGAAGCCGATATTGGTATTGCGGGTGGGAAAAACAAGGTTGCAATATTCAAAAAAGGTGAGATAATAAGTACTGTGGCTGAAAGTGATGTGGTTCCAGAGCTTATTCGGGAAATTAAAAAAATGGTAGATGATTAAAGGACATGTAATTTGGGTTTGGAAAGGGGTTAATCTTATGGAAAATGGTTATGTAAAAGAAATCACACCTAAGACCAAGGATTTTTCGCAATGGTACATTGATGTTATTCTAAAGGCTAAGCTCGCTGATTATTCTCCGGTCAGAGGTTGTATGGTTATAAGGCCGTATGGATATACTTTATGGGAGAATATGCAGCAATTGCTCGATGGACGATTTAAAGCTACAGGTCACAAAAACGCATATTTTCCGCTTTTTATTCCCGAATCACTTCTTCAAAAAGAAGCGGAACATGTAGAAGGTTTTGCCCCTGAGGTTGCATGGGTTACCCATGGAGGCGATGAAAAATTAGCAGAGCGATTAGCGATAAGGCCGACTTCCGAGACAATAATATGCAATATGTACTCAAAATGGATTAAATCGTGGCGGGATTTACCGGTTCTTATAAACCAATGGTGTAATGTTGTTAGATGGGAAAAAAGCACAAGACCTTTTCTGCGTACTGCAGAATTTTTATGGCAAGAAGGTCATACAGCACATCAAACAAAAGAAGAAGCCGAAGCAGAAACACTCAAAATGCTTGAAGTATATAGAGATTTCGTTGAAACAGATTTATCCTTACCTGTAATAAAAGGCAGAAAATCAAATAGCGAGAAATTCGCCGGTGCTTTAAAGACATATACTATAGAAGCTCTTATGAGTGATGGAAGAGCACTTCAAGCGGGAACATCACATAATTTAGGACAGCATTTTTCTAAAGCTTATGACATTACTTACTTAGATAAAGATGGGGAACTGAAGAATGTGTGGCAAACATCATGGGGAATGACAACTCGTTTGATTGGTGCTATTGTAATGGTACATGGAGATGATAGAGGATTAAAATTACCCCCAAATGTTGCACCTATACAAGCAGTTATTTTGCCGATTCCCGGTAAACAAACAAAAGTGGTAGAAAATAAAGTTCATGAAATATATTCTAATCTTAAAAATGATATACGGATAGAACTTGATGACCGTGGTGAATATACACCTGGATGGAAATTTAATGAGTGGGAGATGAAAGGAGTTCCTATTCGAATTGAAGTAGGGCCAAGGGACATTAAAAGGCACCAGGTAATTCTTGTAAGACGAGATACTGGAGAAAAATTTGCTGTAAGTGAGCAGGAATTGCTTCCGCATTTAAAAAAAATGCTAAATGAAATACAGGTGAATATGTTTGATCAAGCCAAAAGTTTTGTACAGAAAAACATCAGGGAAGTTTGTGATTTTAATGGGTTTAAGCAAACTATAGCTGAGAAAAGGGGTTTTGTTAAGGCTTATTGGTGTGGAAGTGCTAAATGCGAAAAAACTGCAAAAGAAAAAACAGGAGCTACACTTAGGTGTATTCCCTTTTCGGAAAAACCAAGCCCTGGAAAATGCATTGTCTGCAATAAAGATTCCGATACAATTGTATATTTTGCCAGAGCCTATTGATGCTGATTTGCTAGTGTGGTATTTGATTGCTTTATTCAATGCCTTGCTTTAGAAGGTTTGTGTAAATTTTACCAGAAAGGTAGTCTTACATTGAAATTGGATTTAACTAGATGAAATATTTTTATAGAGGGTGGTATTATGCCCATTAAAATAACTGCAATTATACCTGCTTATAATGAAGAAAAAACTATTGGCAATGTTTTAAAACCTTTGTCTACCGTCAATATAATAGATGAAATCATAGTTGTAAGCGATGGTTCACAAGATAATACTGCTAAAATTGCAAAATCTTATAATGCAAGGGTAATTGAACTTGAAAAAAATCAAGGAAAAACAAATGCTGTATTAACCGGCGTTAAAAATACCAATGCCGATATAATTTTAATGCTGGATGCCGACTTAATAGGGCTAAAAGTTGAGCATGTAATGAGCTTATTGCAACCTGTCATTGATAATAAAGCAGATATGACAGTTGGAATATTTAAATCTGGTAGGGGAGCCACGGATCTTGCTCAAAAAATTGCACCTTTCTTGTCAGGGCAGAGGGTTATTTCGGTTTCGATTTTTTCTAAGCTTGGAAAATACAAAGTTAAAGATTATGGTATAGAAATGGCCCTCACATTAATGGCAGAAAAGGAAAAAATAAAAGTCAGGGAAATATTTCTCCCAGATTTAACACATGTAATGAAAGAAGAAAAAAGAGGAATGCTTTTAGGTCTTTTATCCCGACTGAAAATGTATTGGGACATACTGTTTAGTGCTATAAAGCTAAAATTTAATTAAGAAGCTCTTACCATTAGAATTAGAGGAATGATATGATAAGTATTAAACGCAGATTTAATAAAAGGGATTTGGAATTATTTAGTGATAAAGAAAAGGATATATTGGCAAAAACTGTGCTCGAAGATGTTAGTGTATCAAGACATAAAAGGGAATTAAAAATTTCTTTATTAACAAAAGAAACTTTAACAGATCAGATTATCAGTAAGATTAAAGAAGTAATATTCCGCCATCTGCCACAGACTGTGTGTGCTTCCATTCACTGTTGTGATCTGGGGGATTTGGGTAAAGGCAAGAGACTGATAAAAAAAGCCTGGCGGGGCCTTTTAGAATGCTTATTTACAGATTTTCCGGTGTGTAGAGTATGGTTACAAGGCAGTTACTGGGAATTAAAAGGAAATTTCCTAAATATTTACTTAGAACCTAGTGGAATAGAGTTTTTAAAAAAACATAAAATTTGTTCTGTAATGGAAAAAAAATTTATTAAATTTGGATACCCTTTGAAGATTATTTTCAAAACGAAACCTGAAGTCGAAACGAACCAAGTTTGTGAAAGGGAAAGAGAGTTAATCAAATCTATACTTAAGGAAAACGCTTCACACAATACGAAATCCAACATTAGCCCTTCATCTCCATATTTAATAGGAAAGCCAATTTCCAGCACCCCTACCCCTATATGCCATGCTACCAAGGAAACTGGGAGAGTTACTTTTTCCGGAGAAATCTTTGATATAAAAAAAAGAAACCTAAAAAACAAGTCAATAATGCTCACATTTGGTTTAACGGACTATACAGGTTCTATTGCCGTGAAAATATTCCTTTCTGGCAAACAAAAGTCAATAGCAGATGAATTTAAAGAAGGCCTTTGGTTAAAAACACGTGGAAATATAGAAAAAAATAACTACACACAAGAATATGAACTTATTCCTTCCGATGTTTGTATTATCCAAAAGCCTGAGAGGATGGATGACAATCCTGAAAAAAGAGTGGAATTACATCTACATACACGGTACAGTTCTATGGACGCTTTATGTTCGCCTAAAGAAGTATTGAATACAGCAAAAAAATGGGGGCATAAAGCTGTTGCCTTTACAGACCACGGAGTATTACAAGCCTTTCCTGAAATATATCGTGCTTCAAAAGAAATCGGAGTCAAACCTATTTACGGTCTTGAAGCCTATGTATTTGACGATGAAAAACCTGTGATGCTCACACCTGCTAACAAGTCTATAAAAGACACAATTTTTGTTGTTGTTGATATAGAAACAACTGGGCTTTGTTTTGACAAAGATGATATTATAGAAATTGGTGCTGTTAAAATACTTAATAACAAGATTATAGACAAATTTAGTTCTTTTATCAAACCAAAACGGCCTATTCCACCCAATATTACAAAACTAACCGGTATAACAAACCACATGGTAGAATCTGCTAAGCCCATAGAATGCGTTCTTCCGTCTTTTTTGAGGTTTTTGGATGACGGAGTTTTTGTGGCTCATAATGCGGAATTCGATTCGGGGTTTATACGCCGGGAAGCGTCAAAACTTGGCTTACATTTTGATAATGATATATTAGATACTTTGGCTTTAGCACGCATAGTTTTTTTTGAATTGAAGAATCATCGATTAAATACTCTAGCAAAAGAACTGAACATAAAAATGGGTTCCCACCATAGAGCATTTGATGATGCAAGCACGACTGCGAAGATATTTAAAAAACTTCTAGAACAGACTATCGAATCGGGGATAATCAATCTTCGCAAGATTAACGATATTTACAAATTACAAAGAGGTGTTCCAAAACTAAACTCTTATCATGCTACAATTCTAGTAAAAAATAGTATTGGGTTAAGGAATTTATATAAACTTGTGTCAATATCACATTTGAAATATTACTACAGGTATCCAAGGATACCTAAATCCTTGCTTAGGAATCATAGAGAGGGATTATTGATTGGTAGTGGTTGCCAGGAAGGTGAATTATTTCAAAGTCTACTACACTTTGCTAGCCATAGAAAAATAAAAAGTATTTTAGAATTTTACGATTTTCTCGAAATCCAGCCACTACATAATAACGCGTTTTTAATTGACAATGGATATGTAAGTAAAATGGAGAGACTCAAGGAGCTAAATCGTGAAATATGCCATTTGGGGAAAACTTCAAAAAAACCCGTTGTAGCAACGGGTGATGTACATTTCATTAACCCAGAAGAGGAAGTATTTAGAAAAATACTATTACACTCCAAAGGTTTTCGGAATGCTGATAAAGAATCCAAACTATATTTCAAAACTACCAAAGAAATGCTCAGTGAATGTAAATACTTAGGTGAAGATTTAGCAACCGAAACTGTTATAAAAAATCCAAATATGATTGCAGATGAAGTAGAAGACGGAATAAAGCCTTTTCCAAATGGAATGCACCCCCCTAAAATACCGGGAGCAGGGCAAAAAATTATAGATATGACTTTTCGGCAAGCTAAAGCGCTTTATGGCGAAAAGTTGCCGGACATAGTAGAATCCAGAATCCAGTATGAATTAGACTCAATTGTAAACAATGGTTATGCAGTAATATACTTAATTGCTCATAAATTAGTTAAAAAATCTATGGAAGATGGTTATCTTGTTGGCTCAAGGGGCTCTGTAGGTTCTTCACTTGTTGCAACTATGTGCAAAATAACTGAAGTTAATCCACTGCCCGCACATTATTTATGCCCCAAATGTAAGATGTCAATATTTGAGAAAAACAGCGAAGGAATAGTGGGCCCCGATCTGCCGGATAAGGATTGTCCAAACTGTGCGAGTTTAATGAACAAGGAAGGTTTTAATATCCCTTTTGAAGTATTTATGGGCTTTAAAGGAGATAAGGTTCCAGATATTGATTTAAATTTTTCCGGAGAATATCAATCAATGGCCCATAAGCACGCCGAGGAACTATTTGGAAAGGACCATGTGTTTAGGGCTGGCACTATTTCCACAGTGGCACAAAAAACGGCTTTTGGTTTTGTAAAAACATACTTGGAAGAAAAAGGTTTAAATGTGCCGAATATTGAGATTAGACGCCTTGCCTCAGGCATCACCGGGGTAAAAAGAACAACAAGCCAGCATCCCGGAGGTTTAATAGTAGTTCCAAGGAATAGACATATTTATGAATTTACGCCGATCCAATATCCTGCAGGTGATAAGCGATCCGGAGTTATAACAACACATTTCGAGTATCATTCCATTGGTGATCAATTATTGAAACTCGATCTATTGGGCCATGATGATCCCACTGTGATTAGAATGCTTGAAGAAGAAACAGGCGTAGAAGCAAGTAAAATACCTTTGGATGATACAAAAACAATGGAGCTTTTTTCTTCATCAAATTCTTTGGATTTACGTACAAAGACCGAAGGAACTGTAGTTGGCTCATTAGGGGTTCCTGAATTCGGAACAAGATTCGTCAGACAGATGTTAGAGGATACGCGACCAACTTCTTTCTCGGAATTAGTTAGGATTAGCGGCTTATCACATGGTACTGATGTATGGCTAAATAATGCAAAAGACATCATCAAAAGTAATTTCGCTACATTGAAAGACGTAATTGCAACAAGAGATGATATAATGATCTATTTAATGGATAAAGGTGTAGATTCAAAGATTGCTTTTCACATAATGGAAAATGTAAGAAAGGGTAAAGGCTTGAAACCAGAGCATGAAAACATTTTGATTAAAAATAAAAG
>CAYMGK010000039.1:0-330 GCA_964389965.1 uncultured Clostridia bacterium
TTAGGCACCATAGTAAAGTCAATGGGGCCATGACCCAAAATCTTTCCATCTGCTTGAACCATAGTAGGTGTATGAAACTTTATTTTTACATATTTGCCTTTTAAAACTTCAAAAGCCCTGTGGTTTTTATGTTTTCCATGAAACACTTTTGGCAAAAACCTCAGGATCTCCAGTCGACTCATGGCATTGACCATACAGATATCAAACAACCCGTCATTTACCGCCGAATCGGGACTTATCATCATCCCACCACCGAAGTACCTGCCATTGGCCACTGCCACAAGCCATAATTTACGCTGAAGAACCACTCCGTCAATTTCAATACAGGCA
>CAYMGK010000039.1:340-4830 GCA_964389965.1 uncultured Clostridia bacterium
CCCGTAACGAATTAGATTCCATATAACACTTGTAATATAAGCCAAAGGCCCTGTTAAAAATTTCAAATCAGTGTTTGTTGTGCTTACTACTTCAGCATCAAAGCCTACACCGGCTACATTGACAAAATAGCCCCTTTTATGTTTTCCTATATCTACTGTAGCAATGTTGTGGCCTTTTTCGATAATGGTCAGGGCCTCAATTGGCATTTGCGGTATTTCTAGAGTTTTTACAAAGTCATTCCCAGTCCCTGTTGGGATAATACCTAACTCGATATTGGATCCTATGATGCCATTTACAACCTCATTTACAGTCCCATCGCCTCCTACTGCTACAACCCTAGTATAACCCTTCATTCTTGCATGTGTAGCAATTTCAGTGGCATCCTCGGGGCTTTTAGTAAAAGTATATTCAAAAGGAAAGTTTATGTATGTCTTTATACTGTCCCATATTTTTTGGCTTTTGTTTCTCCCTGCGATTGGATTAACTATAAAAAGTGTGTTCAACCACATTCACCCCCAGCAAAAACATAAAACCCAACATTATGTTGGGTTCGATGCCTCGGCCTTTCCAGTGTCTTTAACAAGTTTTAGGTTTTTTCCGCGTTCTTCACCATTCATCTCACATTTGCCATCAAAAAAGGCCCCGTTATCAATTACCAGAGTTCCAACCTTTATATCCCCTAAAACCCTACCGGTATTAGTTATTTCTAATTTCCCTTTAAGTGAGATATTACCTTTATAGGTCCCTGCAATTACAGCATTCCGGGCCTTAAGTTCTGCATTCACTTTTCCGCTCTCAGTTATAATCAAATCTTGCTCACATTCAATTTCACCATCGAATTTTCCTTCAAGACGCAACAGCCCCGATGACTGTATTTTGCCACTGAATTGGGCGTTCTTGCCAAGTATTGTATCGATTTTATTTGGACTTACCTTATTGACAGGTTCACTTCTCTTTCTAAACACGGTACATCCCCTCTTTCACTTTAAAAAGTTAGCAGGATTTTTGATTACTCCATTTACTTTGACCATATAGTGGACATGTGGCCCCGTACTTCTACCTGAATTCCCGACCCTTGCTATACCCTGACCCTTTTTTACCTTTTGCCCCACCTTTACGAGAGTACTGGAATTGTGACAATATGATGTTTCAAAACCATAGCCGTGGTTTATGGTTACAGTTGTACCATATCCTGCACGGTACCCCACAAAAGTCACCTCACCGGCTGCTGTTGCGACTATTGTAGTTCCATATGGTGCACCTATGTCTAAACCATCGTGAAATTCCTGTCTTCGACTAAAAGGCGATTTGCGATACCCAAAACTTGATGTGATCTTTCCGGAAACCGGGTAAATCGAAGGAGTATGTGATAATCGGTCTGCTCTTTGTATAACAGCATCTTTTAATTCCTCGAGACTTTGTTTTTGTAAAGGGACCCTTTGCTCCAGTAGTTGTAATTGCCTGATTGTGCGTTCACGATCTACACCGCTTCGGCTTGAAAGAACCGATCTACTTAAACCAGGTAGGTTGACCCCTTTATTAGACAGATTGTCCCCTTTTTTTACACATTCCTTTAAGGCCGGATCATCTTTTAAAAGATTTCTTAAATCAGTGTCCAATTGCTCTATCTCACACATTTTTTCTTCTAAATAGCGGGTTTTCTCTGCAAAAAATTGTAATTGTTTTTGAAGGGTCCCATTATCTTCAGTTATTGCCGGTAATTTCTCGGCATCAGCTTTAAATCTGTTATAGGATAAATAAAAGTTTGAAACAAAAATTGCCCCTACAAAGACGGCAGCCGCTAAAATTCCCCCTATTATTTTTAAGACTATAACTGGAACGGAAAGAGATAAGGTGGATTTACCTGAGTGAGGTATAACCATCATCGTGAGTTTTTCTTTGTTATCATCCACTCTTTTTAATCACCACCCAATTTCATGTACATTTGGACAGCATATCCAAAATTATATTCGTCATTGTATTGCGAAAATCCTGCTTTTAAAATAAAAATTATTTTGAGACAGCTTCATTTATTATCTCTTGCTCTTCAGGTGAAAGGGTATAGGTGCTCTTTCCCTTAGTAATAGGCTTTAAATAGATTCGGTTTTCATCCCGACCATATATACTTGTCATGATAATCCCAGTATTCTCACCATTTAAAAAGACCACAGAAAAACTTAAATCACTGCCCATATCGGGAAACGCATTGTAACGCTTAGGATAGACCTTATTGATCATTTGCCGACTGGCATATTTCAACTGCGTAATTAGTTGCTTTAGCTCAATGATTTCATTTTGTGCATTTTTTAGGCTCTTGGCCTGATGTAATAGTATGTCCTCGAGATTTTTCCCTTCCACACCTGTTGTCAGTTCCGTATATTTTCTTGTAATACTTGATAATTTAAAACTGATGATTATAAATAAAATCAAGGTTAATACTGATAGGATAACAACACATAATATAAGATTTTCAATGTTTTCGGAAATTAAATTGCTTACTATAATGCTGTATTCATTCAATCCCAATTGATATTCCTCCACTATTTTTATTGAATTAGTCTAAATTCCATATCCATGTTTTGAAAACTCGGAACCAGTCTTTCCCAATGATCTTAAATCCTTTTTTCGCCATCCTAATTCATTTTATAAAGGCAAAGGTTTAAAAATCACTGTTAGAATTGCAGCTATAAAAATAGCAGGCAGTAAATTTCCCACTTTTATCGCTAAATTGAGACCGAGCATATTTATACCTATGCTAAATATTAGAAGGCCACCAACTGCGGACATTTCCACGATAATAGCCTCTGTGAGAAAAACTTTCACATGGGAAGCAGCTAATGTTATAGCACCTTGATACAGAAAAACCGGTAATGCAGAATAAGCTACACCAATTCCCATGCTTGATGAAAAGACCATAGCCGATACACCATCAAGTATGGATTTCACAAAAAGTACGCTGTGATCACCTTTGAGACCACTTTGTATAGAACCTAAAATTGCCATCGCACCAACACAGTATATGAGGCTTGCAGAAATAAAGGCCTGAATAAAATCCCCTTCTCCCTTGCAAAAACGTTTTTCTAGCCGAGCACCGAATTCATTCAAACCATCTTCTATTTTCAAGACTTCACCTAGCACACCACCTATGACCATACTCAAGGTGACTATTAATACATTCTGGGTTTTTAATGCCATGGAAAACCCAATAAGCATTACCGTAAGACTTATTCCGTGCATTACTGTGTTTTTTATGTTTTCGCTAAAGTAGCCCCTCAGATAATTGCCTATTATAGCCGCAAATATTATTGTCACTGTATTTGCAATCGTCCCTAACAACACCTTCGCCCCTTTGATACTGAATGATAATTCTATTAATCATAAAACATACAGACATAATGTTTCACGTGAAACATGTCCAAAAAAAATTACTTGATTATTGCTCCAGTCTGTAAAACCATTCTTGCAAAACTTATATACACTTCCATTAAGGTGTAACACTTCAGCACATAAAGATAAGGACAGGCTTATTCACACGAGTTTTAACTTAAGAAAACTTTTAAACTGGAATTGTATTTGTTATGAAATTCCGATTTCCATGAAAGAAGCCCTTTGGCAAAACCCATGACAACTTCCCTTAAAGTTAAACTTGTAATCTCGGGTGTGAGTTTGCACTATGTAGAGTTTGCTAGTAATTCGCCTCCTGTCTAAATACCAACCAATAAAGTGTGTCTTATGTGCCGTTAGTGAGCCCCTTTGCACAAGGTATGCCTTTAAAGGGCTTTTACATTTTGCCTTATCTATAATATTTGATTTCCATGTAAAAAGCCTAGCTGATATACTTATGCTAACTTTTCTTAAAGTCGGCATTTTGTTCTAAGTAGCCATAAAATCTAATGATACCAGTGGTTTGGTATCATTATGAGGCCTTTCCCTTGCGCTCAGAATCACGTAAAAGGAACCTTTCCACTGGCCACACACACTGTAATAGCCCCGTTTGACCCAAGTCTAAGTATAGATAGGCTTTACTTGAAAGTGATATTTGCCATGAAACCTTACTCAATGATGGTTTCAAGTATCCTCTCAAGCTCATCACCGGAATAAAATTCTATTTCGATTTTACCACGTTTTTCAGAACCTTTGATTCTAACTTTCGTCCCTAAGCTTCTCTGTAACTTTTCAGTAATATGTACCATAACAGGATTGATTTCTTTCGGTTTTCTTATATCACCTTTCTTTTTTTTATCAATCATTCTCTTTACTATTTTTTCTGTTTGCCTTACAGATAATGCTTCCTTACATATCCTTTCCGCTAAGTCCAATCTATCTTTTTTGTTTTGAACGGAAAGGAGTGCCCTAGCATGCCCTGCCGATAATTCATCCTGTGTCACAAGAATCCGTATTTCTTTATCAAGATTCAGCAGTCTAACTGTATTAGCAATTAGCGACCTGCTTTTGCCAACTTTTTTTGATAATTCTTCTTGAGTAAGTC
>CAYMGK010000039.1:4840-12818 GCA_964389965.1 uncultured Clostridia bacterium
ATACCCCTTTGCTTCCTCCAAATAGTGAAGGTTTTCTCTTTGCAGATTTTCTATAAGGGCAATTTCCATAACTTCGGTGTCCGTAAGTTCTTTAACAATAGCAGGTATTTTTTTTATGCCCGCTTTCGAAGCAGCCCTTAGCCTTCTTTCACCTGCAACCATTTCATATAGACTGCCTTTTTTTCTCACAATAATTGGTTGAAGTACACCATGTTCTCTCATAGAAGCGGCAAGTTCCTCGAGTTTTTGCTCATCAAAATCCTTCCTTGGTTGTTTATCACTGACTACAATTCTTTTAATATCAATATCATTGACGCGTTCTTCATCCCCATCGGCTAATGGAATCAAAGCTTCAAGCCCTCTACCTAAACCGCGCTTACTCAATGTCAAGAACCTCCTTTGCCAAATCCATATAAACTTCCGCCCCGCGGGATTTGATGTCATAGTTTATGATTGGTTTACCGTGACTTGGGGCTTCACTTAGCCGGACATTCCTTGGTATTATTGTGCTGTATACTTTATTTCTGAAAAATTTTTTCACCTCATCTACAACCTGAATGGACAAGTTAGTCCGTGCATCAAACATTGTTAGCAAAACACCTTCAACTTCAAGATCACTGTTAAGGTGTTTTTGGACCAAATTTATTGTATTCATTAACTGGCCAAGTCCCTCAAGTGCATAATATTCGCACTGAATTGGAACTAGTACAGTATTAGCTGCTGCCAAAGCATTCAAGGTTAGAAGACCTAAAGATGGTGGACAATCGATAATAATAAAATCATAGTCAGTTGTTATGTATTCAATGGCATTTCTCAATTTGTATTCTCTCGATATTGCAGAAACCAATTCGATTTCGGCTCCTGCCAATTGTATATTGGATGGCAGTAAATATAAATTTTCATAGTTGGTTTTAACAATATTATTTTGAACCGGCTCGTCATTTATCAACACATTGTAAATTGTTTTTTTATTGCTTCTCTTATCTATTCCTATACCACTTGTGGTATTTCCTTGTGGGTCAATATCCACTAATAATATCTTTTTTTCCAAAACACCTAAACATGCCGCCAAATTAACAGCTGTGGTAGTCTTACCCACCCCTCCTTTTTGATTAGCAATAGCTATAACTCTTGCCATAGAATCATGAAACAAATAACATTTGGTTTTGATGTAGACAAACTTCTTACATCAAAAATCCTATTTGACTTTGATGTAGAAAGTCCCTTTAGTAAAACCTATGATAGTTCCTTCTATAGCTAACCCATTATTCTAAGACTTGGGCCGTGAATAAATACAGCCTTACTTAGGGTTCGCTTACCATAAGTTTTACCCTAGAAGGGTTCCCACACTAAAATCATATTTTATATGTTAGTTGTTTCCTGACCTCCTTTCAAAGCTAAAGTGTAATGATATACTATTAAATTCTTGTTTTGTTTTGCTTTTCCTTCTTTTTTTTGTATTTTCCCGAAATATAATCACTGTATAATGCTTTTTTCGACTTTTTACAAGGGATTATCATTCAATTATAGCATGATTTCAAGAGGCGAAATCACAATATGTGCCCCTACTTTTTTTATCATATTTCATAAATATACACCGACTCTTGAACAAGCCATTGAAGGTGTCACTACAGGTTAAATACGGGATTAGAGTAAAACTATAGTTGGCATAGCCATAGGAGAAAAAAAGCCACCCCGTGTAACTGTAGAGAAGTCAAACATATGTGGCACAGTCCCTTGAACGCTATCCAGGTAAATGTAGCGAATATACCGTAATAAACAAAAACGTAGTAGCCGGCTTTCATAACTTTGAAGAATTTCAAGATCTTTTTGAAGCTATCATAAGTCAAGAATATGACACAGAAAAAATAGAGTTAAAAAGCTCTAAACGGTGATGGTGCAGGCTAGATAAAAGAACTGTCCCAAATAGCAATCAAACACTATCAACTTGATAAATTCCATATCTTCCAAGACATTTATAGAAATGTATATGACAAAAAAAAGCTATAAAGATATCCAAAATGATAAAGGACCTTTAGCACCTAAAAGCCTTAAACCATATAGAGAAGCTAAAATATGAGCACGGAGAAGTGAAAGAAGTTAAGAAGCTGGAAAAGCTTCAAGACTATATACAAAATAACTTTAATGGGTTAACCCCCTACAGATTAAGAGAAAACGTCCAATTACCCAAAACCCTAGAAGGAGTATTCTATAGAGACTTTGGCACTAGGGGGGCTTGTCAACTTTTACTTGACACTAACCCAGAAGTATTTCCATACTGGAATCATCGCTAATTTATGATAAGATTGATTTGAGCGAAATGTTCCATAGGAGGATATCATGAAAATATGCTTTTTCTCCAAAAACCATATACACAATGAGAAACTGGAAATCGCCATAATCTTTACGGTATATATGAGTCGACTTGTGTTTGTAAAAAATAAAGGTCGCAAAGGGTGGGAAATGCCCGGTGGCCACAGAGAGAAGGGGGAAGACATAGATAAAACCGGTTCTCGGGAATTATGTGAAGAAACAGGTGCATCTAAATTTGAAATTGAGTCACTGTGTGATTACTCAGTGCAAGATAAGAATCACATTAGCTATGGTCGCCTATTTTTTGCGGAGATATTTAAAAGAAAGGAAATAAATGATCCTGAAGTGGAAGAAGTGGGGTTCTTTACTGAGGTTCCTAAAGATTTGATGTTCCCAAAGGTCCAAAAAGCACTTCTCAAAAAGGCATTTCACCTAACAAAAATAAAACCTCCCTCATGCGGCAAAAACTATAATTTCTTGTAGAGTCATTCATTCTATGTAGTCAATGAATCTGATATTATCAAAGGTCTCAGAGATTAAAAGATCCTTTGCTTATGCTTAGAATGGCACAAAAGGGGACCTTTTCACTTGTCTTGAAAACATGAGTCAAAATTGATACTCTCACACTCGGTCGATGGTTAATAGCAGGCTACAACTGGAAAGCTACGTATCATACATATTAAGGAAATAAAATAAATCTATTTATATTTATAATATTAAAAAGACGCTCCTTCCACTGAAAAACAAGGACCTTTGCAGTCCGTTGTTTTAAAGGCTTGCAAAGGTTGTTCTACATGAAATATGATTCATCACTTCTTTGGGATTTGAACCATTAATTCCAAATACTCCCCTCGATCAATTTCTTTATATTTAGCTTTTACTCCCGTTTCTTTTATAGTTTTTACGAGTTTTCGCACAGAATTTACAAAAATCCGCACATCCTTTATAGCTATTTTAAATGATCTTCCCTTGCCGCTTTCCCTGTTGCCATCCATCTTATCAATGGTCCGTTCTATCAATTCTTCAGTTTGCCGAACACTTAAACGCTTTTCAATCACTTGATCCAATACCTGTTTTTGGAGTTTTTTGTCGTGTAATTTTAAAAGTGCTCTCGCATGTCGCTCTGTTAACTTTTCCCGGGAAATAATCTCCAAAATACCCGATGAAAGCCTAAGTATCCGCATTTTATTGGCAATTGTAGACTGACTTTTCCCAAGTTTCATCGCCAATTGCTCCTGTGTTACACCACATTCTTGAATTAATTGTCTATAGCCCTCGGCTTCTTCAAGGAAGTATAGATCTTCACGCTGTATATTTTCTATCAAGGCAAGAATAGCTGTGTCAGTATCCCTAGCATCTCTAACGATTGCCGGGATACTTTTAAGACCTGCTTTTTTACATGCTCTCCACCGGCGCTCTCCTGCAATAATTTCGTAACCGGAAAAGCTACTTTTCCTAACGACGATAGGCTGTAAAATACCGTAACTCTCTATTGACTTTGTCAGCTCAGTCAATGAATCATCATTAAAACCCTTTCTAGGCTGATATACATTTGGCTGTATCTCATCTAAAGGTATGTCTATAATGTATTGATCACTTTTAGATACCCCCCACATTGGCATCCCCCTTTTAAAAATCAATCCTAATATTGATCCTAGTGTGGAAAGTCCCTTTGGAAAAATTTATGACAACTTCCCCTAAAAGCCAGACCCGTCATTCCAAAAATTCAATTGCCAAAAATCACTATTTATCTAATTCTATACATATACCTTATTTCCTTCTTATTGACAGTCATAACCTTTTGCCATAAAATCCTGTGGTTTGACATCCCTGTCGAACTATAGCGGGGTTTTTTTTGGCATTCCGGGTTTTCGCGGATATTTTTTAGGGCAGACTCTTGTCTTTAAAACAACGACAAGGCTTCGCTCTAAATCATTTAATGTGTATTTATGGCATTTTTCCAAATTGCCACCGAGTAACTTCAATGCCCTTTTAGATGCGTGTAGTTCATCTTCCGGTGCACCGCCTTTCATTGCAACAAAGATTCCACCGGTTTTGGCAAAAGGCAGACAATACTCCAGAAGGGTATTCAAGGCAGAGACGGCCCGTGCCACAACGATATCATATTTTTCCCTATACACCATATCATGGCCTACGTTTTCCGCTCGGTCATTTATGACTTTTACATTAGTAAAATTCATATCTTGGACTATCCAGTCGATAAATTTAGTCTTTTTACTTATTGATTCTACAAGGGTTAAATCTATATCTGGTCTATATATTTTTATAATTAATCCTGGAATTCCTGCTCCTGTCCCTATATCTATGACCTTTGCATTGCTACCAATATCAATATATTTTGTCAATATTAATGAATCTACAATATGCTTTTTCGCGAAATCTTTGGGCTTTGTTATATTTGTGAGATTCACTTTTTCGTTCCATTTAAGAAGTTCTGTCCTAAATTCGGAAAACTCCTGTACATTTTCAGGCGAAAGTTGTATGCGGTGTTTTTGAGCTTCTGATTTTAATATATCTTTAAAATCCCCCATCATTTCTCTCCCTTTTGCCTTGTGCCAAGATGTATAAGCATTACTGTTATATCAGATGGATTGACACCGGCAATCCTCGACGCTTGGCCTATTGAAAGGGGCCTTACTTTTTTAAGTTTTTCACGAGCTTCAAAACCCAGACCATGTACCTTGTCATAATTTATATCTTGGGGTATTTGCTTGTTTTCGAGTTTTTTAAATTGCTCAACCTGTGCTACCTGCCGCTTTATGTAGCCCTCATATGCAATGGATATTTCCACTTGTTCAATCACATCTCGAGGCAAATCTCCACGGTTTTTATCAAGTAGTGATATTGTTTCATAATCGAGCTCAGGTCGTTTTAGCAGTTCAGCAAGAGTGGAAGGGGATTTTAGGACTGCTGTATCAAGTCTTTCAAGCATATCATTTGTCTTAGCTGTCGGAGTTACTTTAACTGATTCTAGGCGCTTTATCTCGTCATCGATCATTTTTTTCTTTTTTAAAAACCTTTTATATACAATATCATCAACAAGACCTAATGTATGGCCAATATCCATAAGACGCAAATCAGCATTATCCTGCCTGAGTAAAAGCCTGTATTCGGCCCTTGAAGTAAGTATCCTATATGGTTCCATAACACCTTTTGTCACTAAATCATCAATCAAAACACCTATATATGCATCTGAACGGCTTAATACCAATGGTTCTTTTTCCTGTATCTTTAGTGCAGCATTGGTTCCAGCTACTAAGCCCTGTGCAGCAGCTTCTTCATAGCCAGATGTGCCATTTATTTGTCCAGCCGTGTATAAGCCTTCTAAAGCCTTTGTTTCAAGTGTGGGTTTTAGCTGAGTAGGTATTAAAAAATCATACTCAATTGCATAGCCAAATCTCATGATCATGGCATTTTCCAGACCTTTAATTGATCTTGTCATTTCAATTTGTACATCCATAGGTAAACTTGTGGAAAGCCCTTGGACATACATTTCCTTAGTATGTAAACCTTCCGGTTCTACGAATACTTGATGACTGGTCTTATCTTGAAAATTCACTATCTTCATTTCAACACTAGGACAGTACCTAGGACCGGCGCCCTTTATTTCACCGGTATAAAGTGGTGCCCTGTAAAGATTCTCATTTATAATATTATGTGTAGTTTGATTAGTGTAAGTAAGCCAGCAGGATATCTGTTCACGGTGTATGTCTTTAGATGTATATGAAAATGGAATTATCACATCATCTCCAGGCTGTTCGATCATTTTTGAAAAGTCTATGGAGTCCCTGTGTATTCTAGGAGGTGTACCTGTCTTAAATCTTCCCAGTTCAAAACCCAAGTCTTCCAAAGATTCAGAGAGTTCATTTGCGGGAAATAACCCACTTGGCCCTCCATCATAAGCCATATCACCTATTACTATTCTTCCTTTTAAGTATACACCGGTGGTCAAAATCACCGCTTTTCCTTCATATATTCCCCCTGTTTTTGTAATAACACCACTTACTTTTTCACCTGTTACAAGAATTTTTACTACTTCTTCCTGCACAATATCAAGGTTTTTCTGACTTTCAATGGTGTTTTTCATATTAGTTGAATAGGAAATCTTGTCCAATTGCGCGCGAATTGCCCTGACAGCCGGGCCTTTCTTGGTATTTAACATTCGCATTTGAATAAAAGCCCTGTCCACGTTTCTGCCCATCTGACCACCTAATGCATCAATCTCTCTTACCATGTTGCCCTTACCTGGCCCACCAATGGAAGGATTACACGCCATAAGCGCAATACTATCTAGGTTTATGGCAAAAGCTACAGTTTTACAACCCATTCGTGCAGCTGCCAAAGCCGCTTCACATCCTGCATGTCCGGTCCCAACTACTATTACATCATATTTTCCTACTTTATATCCCATAGTTTCACCCTCATTTACCTATGCAAAATCTTTGAAATATGGTTGATATTATATCTTCAGTGATTGTGCCACCGGTAATTTCTCCTAGTTTTGACCAAGCATCGCGTATATCCAATTCGATCATCTCTACAGGCATGTGATTTTCTGCGGCTTTTATTGCATTATCCAAAAAATCAAGTGCTGTCTGTAGAACTATTCTCTGTCTCTCACTAGCGGCAATAGTACCCTCATCACTAAAGCCCATCTTTCTTGTTATGGTGTTAAATATTGCCGTTTTCAATTCTTCAATTCCTTCTTGTTTTAAAGCGGAAATCCTAACAATGCTTTCAGCGGAAACAATTTTTTGTATTTTGGCTTCATCAACAACAACTGGAAGATCCACCTTGTTTATCACCGTAATAACAGTTTTGCCCTTAACAAGTCCGAATAGGTTCACATCATCCTGTGTCAATTCACGGGAAACATCAATCATTAAAAGTATGAGCTGGGCTTCTTCCAGGTTTTGCATAACACGTTCTATGCCGAGTCTTTCCACTTTATCGGCTGTTTGTCTTATACCGGCGGTGTCTATGATTTTTATAGGTATTCCCTTGATACTAATATATTCCTCTATAATATCACGAGTTGTCCCCGGAATATCGGTGACAATCGCCCTTTCTTCTTTAACTAAAGCATTCAAAAGTGAAGACTTGCCCACATTTGTGTTACCTAAAATAAGGGTGGATAATCCCTCTCTGAGGATGCGTCCGGAACTTGCACTTTTAAGCAATTCATCCACCATTTCCCGCACATGAATTATTTCTCTTAGTATATACTCAGGCTCGGCCTCTGGAATACCTTCATCAGGAAAATCAATATTTGCCCCGATATGTGCAATGACATCCAGCAAAAGTGACTGCATTTCATTTATTCTTTGTGACAAATCCCCTGCCAGCTGTCGATTAGCCATAGTAAGTGCTCTGTCCGTTTTTGCCCTTATTATATCTATAACAGCTTCTGCCTGAGAAAGGTCAATTCTACCATTTAGAAATGCCCTTTTAGTAAACTCCCCAGGCTCGGCCATTCTAGCACCACTGTCTAAAACTAAAGCAAGGACATTTTTCTGAGCTGTAAAACCACCGTGGCAGTTAATTTCCACCATATTTTCTTTTGTATAGGTATATGGAGCTTTGAAAATAGCAAGGAGCACTTCATCTATAATCTGGTTCTGTGGGTTTATTATACTGCCTAAGT
>CAYMGK010000040.1:0-12811 GCA_964389965.1 uncultured Clostridia bacterium
GATTAGGCCTTGGTGCCGTTTACCAGGATATTACTTTGGCCCCACATCTATCTGTAGGGGAAAATTTCTTCTTGGGACAACTGCCAAATAAAAATGGATTTGTAGATTGGACTACGGTGCACAAGATCACCAAAGAGACATTGGATAAGCTGGAATTAAACATTAATACAAAAAGGCGATTAAAGGATTTAACTGTTGCACAACAGGAAATGGTAGCCATAGGAAAGATGGTTTACCAAAAAGCAAAAGTTGTAGTTTTTGATGAGCCGACAGCCCTTTTAACAACAGAAGAAACAGAACAGCTTTTTGAAATAATAGAGCGACTAAAGACTGAAGGTGTCGGCATAATCTATATATCTCACAGGCTCGAAGAGATTTTCGAAGTGTGTGATACAGTCACTGTATTAAAAGATGGCGAACTAGTTGGCACATCACCTGTTAAAGAGATAAATGAGGATCGCCTCATTTCTATGATGGTGGGGCGGGACCTTCAAGATATATATTCAATAAAACGACATAAAACCGATGAAGTAGTTTTGGAAGTACGAAATCTTACGAAAGAACCTAGA
This sequence comes from uncultured Clostridia bacterium, assembly GCA_964389965.1. Lineage (GTDB taxonomy): Bacteria > Bacillota > Thermosediminibacteria > Thermosediminibacterales > Tepidanaerobacteraceae > DUNY01. The sequence continues at coordinate 570 of CAYMGK010000040.1, forward strand.
TTTAGAAACATAAATTTTCAAGTCCATAGGTCAGAAATATTTGGAATGTCAGGTCTCGTAGGTTCCGGTAGGACCGATATAGCAAGATGTATTTTTGGTGCAGACAAACCTGATTCCGGAGAAATAATTGTGCATGGCAAAAAACAATACCCAGATTCCCCCTCAGATGGTATTAATGCAGGGATCGGATTTTTACCTGAAAACAGGAAGCTACACGGCCTAGCACTAAAATTATCCTTAGCCAGTAATACGAACTTAGTAGTATATGATGATATTTCCAAAATGGGTGTCATTAATAATTTTGAGGAAAAAAGAAGGGCGGAAAAATATACAGATGAATTGCGTATAAGGACCCCATCTATCTTCCAAAAGGTGGATAAATTAAGTGGCGGAAACCAACAAAAAGTTGTAATATCCAAATGGCTAAACGCTGACAGTGAAATCTTCATATTTGATGAACCTACAATTGGTGTTGATGTAGGTGCAAAACTTGAGATATACAGGCTTTTTGAAGAACTTACTTCCCGTGGAGCTTCGATAATACTTATTTCTTCATACTTACCTGAAATCATGGGTCTTGCCGACAGGATTCTTGTCATGCATGAAGGCAACTGTACTGGAATCGTAAGCAGTGATTCCACAGAAGAGGATATATTAAAACTCGCTTCAGGGTTATCTCTAACTAATAATTGCCATTAGGAGGAAAGAAATATGAGCGAAAAAGCAACTTCCCTACAAAAAAGTGAAGTAAGAAAACGCCGCCTAACAGGGCCTATTTTTTCGGAAGCCACCATACTTGCGGTTTTTCTGGTACTGTTTCTGGGATTGGCATTTTTCGTAAAAGGTTTTTTCACTGCAAACAACTTGTCAAATCTTGTAAGGCAAACATCCATAAATGGTGTCATAGCCCTTGGCATGACATTTGTAATAATATCTGCAGGCATAGATCTTTCAGTAGGCTCTACAGTGGGCTTTTCAGGAATGTTCATAGCAGTGCTCATGACACAGCACGGTGTGGGTATTTTCCCTGCATTGTTTTTATCCCTCCTTGGCGGTACTCTTGTAGGGATATTAAACGGCATTTTGATATATGATGGCAAAGTCCCCCCTTTTATTGCTACACTTGGAACTATGACAGTATTTAGAGGCGTGATAATGCTTGTAAGTGGTGCCCGCATGGTATCCGGCCTTCCAAAACCGTTTGTCAATGCCGCACAAATAACTATCCTAGGTCTGCCGTCCCTCTTTGTAGTATGGCTTGTAGCAACTGTATTTTCTGCTTTCATCCTTACCAAAACTGTATTTGGCAGAAATATTTATGCAATAGGAAGTAATCCGGAAGCTGCACGGCTCAGTGGGATAAATATTCGTTGGAATATTTATGGAATATATGGGTACTGTGCCTTCATGTCTGCACTTGCCGGAATTATGTTGACCTCACGCCTTGCAAATGGTATCCCTACAGCAGGAAGTGGATATGAATTAGACGCCATTGCCGCATCAGTTATAGGTGGAGCAAGCCTAAGCGGTGCAGAGGGAACAATAGTAGGTACTGTTATTGGTGCCATGCTCATGGCAACACTGAGGAATGGCGGTAACTTAATGGGGATTGAACCCTTTATTTTACAGATTTTAATTGGTGCATTAATAGTTGTAGCTGTTTTAGTAGACCAGATACAAAAACAGAGCCAATAAAATGTATTTCGAGGTGAAAAGATGATAAAAAGGAATGTAGGTAAAACAGATTTAGAGGCTACCGTAATTGGCTATGGTTGTTGGGTAGTATCAGGTAAAGAGTTTTGGACAGGGACCGATGATAAGAATTCCGTTCAAGCTATTGAAACAGCATATGACAAGGGTATAAATTTTTTCGATGTAGCACCGGTCTATGGTTTCGGCCATGCTGAAAAACTATTGGGTAAGGCGCTAAAAGGCAAACGGGATAAAGTCATTATTGCATCCAAATGTGGGTTGGTTTGGGATGAAAGTAGAAATATATCCAACCTTCTTTCAAAAGATAGTTTACTTGAGGAAATAGATGCTAGTTTAAGGCGGCTATCTACGGACTACATAGACATTTATCAGATGCATTGGCCAGATTACTCAACACCAATTGAAGAAACAATGGAGACTTTAAACAAGATAAAGGCGGCGGGGAAAATAAGGTATATTGGTGCCTCCAATTTTCCGGTAAAACTCTTAAATGAAGCAAGAAAATATGGAGAGATAGTTTCACACCAATGTCTGTACAACATGCTACAGAGAAATGATTCAGACTATCACAATATACCACTATACTACAAGACAGAGGAGGAAATAATACCCGACTGTAAAGAAAATCAAACGGCATTTATCCCATATAGCCCTCTTTGCCAAGGACTACTATCAGGGACATTTAAGCCTAAGGATAATTTCAGTGAAACAGATGTGAGAAATGAAAACCCAATCATGCATGGAAATAGGCTACAAAAAAACCTTAAGATTGTAGAAGGCCTGAAGAAATTTGCAAAAGAAATAGGAAAACCCCTAAGTCAACTGGCACTTAATTGGCTAATTAAAAACGAGGTAGTGACAAGTATTATTGCCGGTTCAACAAAACCACATCATATCATTGACAATGTAGAAAGTGCATCTTGGGAACTTGATGATGAGATCTATATGCAAATAAACAATTATTTAGAAGAGAATGAGTAACAAAAATTTCTTTTGAGAAGAGAGATAAATGTGGCACTTAATAAAGAGAGGTTAGATAAAAGTATACCCATCCCACTATATTACCAACTCAAAGAGATACTGCTTAACTATGTAAGACAAAATAAAATAAAGGCCGGTGAGCCTATACCCCCTGAAATAGAACTTGCCAACATGTTCAATGTCAGCCGGCCTACAGTGAGAAAAGCTATAAGGGAACTTGTAAATTTAGGGTATTTAAAGAGGATTCAGGGAAAAGGGACTTTTGTAGCGAAACCCAAGATTCATCAGGAATACACAAAGAGGATCATTAGCTTTAATGATGAGATGATGCTTAAAGGTTTCAAGCCATCCACAAAGGTCCTAAATTCCGCATGTATTAGGGCAGATGAATTAATAGCCGACAAACTCGACCTGGCTACTGGGGAAAAGGTCTTTCACCTTAAGAGATTGCGATTTATAGATAATGAACCAATAGTAGTGCTTAATAGCTTCATACCCCTTAGGGAATTTCCGGGGATAGAGGAAGAGGATTTTGTAAACAAATCCCTTTATGGTATTTTTAAGGTTAATTACAATATTTTAATAAAGAGGGCTATACGCTCCATAGAAGTTATGCTTGCAACTTCAACAGATGCCAAGTTGCTTGGCATAAAAGAAGGTGAACCCATTCATTATTTTACTACCACGGTTTTTAACCAGTTTGATACAGCTGTGGAATACTCACTATCCCGTTTTAGAGGAGATCGAAGTAAATTCATATTGGAGATTATTGAAGATTGACGATAACTAAAAGGGGGCACGAAAATTGACAAAATATCTCTTGGCTCACGACTTAGGAACTTCCGGTAACAAAGCTACACTATATACAACAGACGGCCAGTTAATTGCTAGCAAGACTTATTCCTATGATACAAAGTATTTTCATGGAAATTGGGCTGAACAAAATCCTGAAGATTGGTGGAAAGCCGTTTGTGTTACGACTAAAGAACTTGTTAAAAGTATTGATGTGAATAAGATTATCTGTATATCATTTTCAGCGCAAATGATGGGGTGCCTATGTGTGGACAAAAACGGCCGGCCCTTGAGGGACTCTATTATATATTCTGATCAAAGGGCTATAAAAGAGACAGATCTATTGCTCAATGAAATAGGTGCAATGGAGCTTTACAAAATTACAGGACATAGACTGAGCGCATCATACTCCATAGAAAAACTCATGTGGCTTAAGAACAATGAACCAGATACATATAAAAACACATACAAGATGATACAAGCAAAAGACTATCTTGCATTTAAACTGACAGGTAATATTGTAACAGACTACAATGACGCTTCCGGAACAAACGCTTTTGATATAAATACAAACAAATGGTCTGAAAAAATCATAGAAGTATCCGGGATAGATCCGGACAAACTTCCGGAACTTCATGAGTCCACATATGTAGTAGGGGAAGTTACTTCAAAGGCAGCGAAAGAAGTTGGTCTTAAAGCGGGTATTCCTGTAGTAAATGGTGCAGGAGACGGAGGATGTGCAACTGTTGGTGCAGGATGCACTAAACCAGGCATTGCCTATAGTTATATTGGCTCATCTTCTTGGATTGGTATAACTACTGAAAAACCCGTTGTAGATGAAAAAATGCGGACAGTCACATGGGCTTCCTGTATTCCCGGGTATTTTAATCCCATTGGAACTATGCAGACAGGTGGGACTTCGTACAGCTGGCTTAAAAATGAGATTTGCAAGCTCGAAACCGCAGAAGCGGAGAAAAAAGGGGTTAGCCCTTATGACATAATAAACGCAAAAATTGAAATATCACCACCAGGAGCCCGGGGAATACTGTTTTTACCATATCTTTTAGGCGAGAGATCCCCACACTGGAACCCAAATGCCAAAGGGGCATTTTTAGGTATAACAGTAAGTCATAAAAGAGAAGACATACTGAGGGCTGTGATGGAAGGCGTCTCATATAACTTAAACACAATTCTTAGGATTTTTGACAACCATGTATCCATTGACAGCATGATACTGATTGGCGGTGGTGCCAAAGGCGAAATATGGCGGCAAATATTATCAGATATATTCCAGCGCAAGATTTTAAAACCAAACTACTTAGAAGAAGCAACATCCATGGGAGCCGCAGTTATAGGCGGTGTAGGAGTAGGCGAATTTGACAGCTTTGATGTAATAAAGAATTTTATAAAAATGGAGGATGAACATTTACCTAATCCTGCAAATAAGGAAATCTATGAACAAACATACGAAGTTTTCCTAAAGGCATATAATGCTCTAGTAGAGGTGTTTGATGATATAACCGCACTGAATAAATAAAAAGAGGAGAGAGGAAAATGAAAGCAGCCTTTGTAAAATCCCCCTTTTTATTTGAAATCAGAGAAGTGCCCTTACGGGAAATCACTCAAGATGAAGTTCTGGTTAAGATTAAAGTATCTGGTATATGTGGCACTGATTTACATACAGCACGCACTGAAGCCAAAGAATGGCAACCCTTCGGTCATGAGATTGTCGGGATTGTAGAGCAAATAGGGGCTAATGTAAGGGAAATAGAACCTGGAGACAAGGTATTGATGGAAAGTGGTTCTTACTGTGGAGTTTGCGAACTCTGTAGAAATGGCCGTGCCGATCTTTGCAATAAAGCCCCAAATGTCTTTACCCGATACGAAGAACAAGGTCTGACAATGGGCTTTGCAGAATATGTCATAGCATACAAGCAAAATGTCATACCATTTGAGGATATTACCATGGAAGAAGCCTCCCTTATTGAACCCATGGGAGTTGCAATGGATCTTACTTATACTACAATGCCGGAACTAAACGATGATGTGCTAGTAATCGGCCTGGGCCCAATCGGTCTTATGGCTTTAAGGTTAGCTAGACTGATGGGTGCACGATATGTTTTTGGGGCAGCCCGATCCGCTTCAAAAGCCCGTATTGAACTGGCAAGGGAGTATGGTGCAGATGATGTAATATATACAGACCATATAAATCTAGAAGAATACAAATTTCCCAGAGGTGGTCTTGACAAAATCATGGTTACCGCACCCCCTCGCACTATTCCCACTGCTATTAAAATCCTAAAACCCGGAGGAGTAGTGGGCTTTATTGGAATCGAATATGGTGAAGGTGCAAATATAACCTTTGACGCAAACTACTTTCACTTCAATAAACTTCAATTAAGAGCCTCACATGCGGCACCAGCCCTTTTCTTCCCACGCTGTATTGAACTGATCAAATCCGGAGCAATAGATGTAAAACCCCAAGTAACCCATCGCTTCAAACTTGATGATATTGCAGAAGCCATGCATCAAGCGGCAAATGACAAAGCCAATGTAATCAAATCAGTAATGATTGATTAGGAGAAAAGAGGCGTCTAATAGATGAAGCGAAAAAAAATGATATCAGCATCTCTCATCTGTGCTGATCTAGGGAATATCAGTGAGTGTGTAAGAGACTTAGAGAAAAATCACATTGAATATCTTCATATGGATATATTTGATGGACATTTTGTTAAAAATCTTGGATTCCCACCGGAAGTAATAAAAACCGTAAGGGGCCTCACTAATATTCCTTTTGACTTCCATTTTTGTGTTGAAGAACCAATGAACTTTTTTAACATGTTTGATATTAGGGTAGGTGACTATGTCTCAGTAGATTATAATACAACAAAAAATATTTATAAAACCTTACAGACAATACAAGAAATAGGAGCAAAGCCTAGCATTAGCCTAAGTCCTAGCACGTCCCTGTGTGTTTTGGATTATCTCTGGGATGTCATAGATATGATTATGATAATGACTGTTAGCCCAGGAATGGCAGGCCGGAAGCTTGTACCTATAACTTTAGAAAAAATTAGAGATCTGCGGAAGCTACTAGACGAAAAAGATATGGATATTCCAATTGAAGTTGATGGAAATGTAAGTTTTGTAAATGCTAGGTTAATGTCACAGGCTGGGGCCAATATTTTTGTAGCAGGAACATCAAGTATTTTCCATAAGAATATTAAATTTGGTGATGGAGTAAGGTGCTTGAGATCTGCTATCAACTTAGAGAAATAAATAAAAAATCGATGGGAGGTGTTTGTTTGGATTTTGTGGTTGTAGGGAGTATCAATATGGACGCAACTTACTTTGTAAAGCGATTTCCTAAAAAAGGTGAAACCATCAGTGTCAAACACTTCAAGATAACTCCAGGAGGCAAAGGAGCTAACCAGTCAGCTGCAATAGCTCTTCTAGGTGGTAAAACTCTTTTGATTGGAGCAGTAGGTGAAGATGACTATGGTAAAAGATTGGAAGCATCTTTAGCAAACAACGGAGTGGAAACTAAAGGAATTGCCAAAGTAAAAGAACCTACAGGTAATGCTTTCATTACAGTAAATGACAATGGCGATAATTTGCTGCTCTATTATTTCGGAGCAAATGCTCAAGTGAAATACGAGTGGGTGGAAAAATTCTCGGAAGAAATCAAAAAAGCTACATACCTGGTAATACAGTTAGAATTACCCCTTGACACTGTTATTCAGACAATACATCTTGCCCATGAATTAGGCACGAAAGTAATATTAGACCCGGCACCGGCACAAAAACTTCCTAATGAGATATATTCAAAAACACATATCATTACACCAAACGAGTCAGAACTATCCACATTAACAGGCCGACAGATTAATACAAATGATAAGATAATCCAAGCGGCAATGGAACTTCTAGAAAGAGGTGTTGACAAAGTAATAGTCACATTAGGAGAAAAAGGTGCCCTGTATTTGGATTCCAAACAACATTATTTTGTAGAAAGCTTTAAAGTGAAAGCCGTGGATTCTACAGCTGCAGGGGACTCATTTAACGGAGGATTGGCAGTAGCCCTAGCCGAAGGGAAAACAATGAAATCGGCCCTTCGTTTTGCCAGTGCAGTCTCAGGTCTTGCAGTGACAAAACCTGGAGCCCAGGAATCCCTTCCAACCAGAAAACAAGTTGAAGACTTTCTTACACAATAAAAATAGGATCCTAGTGCGGAATCAGTCTTTGATTATATAAAGTCAAATAATATAATGAGGAGGAAAAATTATGTTAAAAGAAGGTATTCTTCATCCACAGTTGAAACATGTTTTGGCTAGTACAGGTCATACTGATTATCTGGGTCTTGTAGATTCAGGATATTGTGTCCCATTAGAGCCTGAGAGAGTTGACTTGGCATTTTTGCCAAATATCCCGGATATGCTTCAAGTATTAGATGCAATCCTCAAGGAATTGTCAGTGGAAAAAGTCATCATAGCAGAAGAAATCCAAGAACACGCACCAGAGTTTTTAGCAGAAGTGAAAAAACGCTTTCCCGAAGATTTCCCAATAGAATTTGTACCACATGTAAAATTGGCGGAAAAGATAAAGCAATCCAGGGCAGTTATTCGAACAGGGGATTTTGGAACACATTATGGCAATATGGTTTTAGTAGCAGGTTGTGTATATTAAAGGGGGAAATTTAATGGGCAAGCCAAAAATCACAGTTATGGGCAGTTTTGTAGTGGATTTGATGAGCAGAACCCCACATTTACCTGCCCCCGGTGAGACCGTTTTTGGAGGGCCTTTTAAGCTAGGTCCTGGGGGAAAAGGCTCAAATCAAGGTGTAGCAGCACATAAAGCCGGCGCAGAAGTTATTATGGTGACAAAACTAGGCAGAGATGATTTTGCAAAAGTGGCTTTAAATAGCTTCGAAAGTGAAGGCATGAAAACAGATTACATATTATTTGATGAAAAGCATGAAACTGGGGCAGCACTTATTATGGTGGAAGACGGTACAGGGGAAAATTCCATAGTGGTTTCGATAGGGGCCTGTAATCATATCACTGACGAGGAGATAGAGTCAATCCGCCCAGAGATTAAAGGCTCTAAAATTCTCCTGACACAACTTGAGACCAATTTGAGTGCAGTATATAAAGTCATAGATATCGCCAATGAGCACAATGTGCCAGTAGTGCTAAATCCCGCACCGATTCAACCAATCCCCGAAGAACTTTACAAAAAAGTGATGGTCCTGACACCAAATGAAACAGAAGCAGAAAAACTTTCCGGCATTCCCGTAAAAGATTTGGAAGGAGCAGAAAAATCCGCCAAGTACTTTCGATCAAAAGGTGTTGAACATGTAGTAATAACTTTGGGCTCTAATGGGGTATATGTCCATTCAAATGAGTACAAAGGTCATGTACCCGCATTTGAAATGAAAAATGTCATAGATACAACAGGTGCAGGAGATGCCTTTAGCGGAGGTTTGGCCGCTGCATTGGCCGAAGGCAAGGATATAAAAACAGCTGCTATCTTCGGAAATGCAGTAGCAGGCCTTAATGTTACAAAAATAGGGACAGCACCGGCAATGCCCACAAGACAGGAAGTAGATGAATTTCTCAAAAACAATCCACTAACCGTTTGAATTCAACTAAAGGCCCTTCACAAAAATTAATTCTAACTATCAAAGGAGAATATCATATGAAAGCAAAGATCTCAGCAAAACAAATGGCAGAAATGTTTGATTCTACCGCATTACATGCCAACATTACAAGGACGGAGCTAGAGCAGTTGTGCCGAGATGCAATAAAATACGGTTTCAAAACTGTTGCTGTCAATCATTGGGCCGTTCCTATTTGCAGGGAACACCTTAAAAATAGTAGTGTTGGAATAACCACTGGAATTAGTTACCCCTTAGGTGCCCACCTTTTAACAGAAAAAATATCTGAAGTTAACCAAATCGCAAAAGAGGGTCCTACAGATCTGGATTATGTAATAAACATCTCAGAACTCAAGGAAAAGAATTATGAATATATGGAAAAAGAAATGGCAGAAATAACAAAAGCCTGCCATGAGCATAATATTCTATGTAAAGTCATTTTGGAAACTTTTTATCTTACAAATGAGGAAATTACAAAAATGTGTGAAATAGCCAAAAGAGTCAAACCAGATTTTATAAAGACATCCACAGGTCAAATCAAAGGTGGAGGAGCAACAGTGGAACATGTAGAGCTGATCAGCAAAACTCTTGAAGGTAGCGGAGTAGGTGTAAAACCCGCCGGCGGCATACGAACTTTGAAAGACGTATTAGATATGATCAAAGTTGGTGCTACTCGTATCGGCACAAGTTCAGCTGCTAAGATTATGAAAGAATATAACAAAACATAGCATGTATGATGAAATAAAGAACGGTAGGCTGTGTAAAATACAATAATATATACACAACCTACCGTTCTTTAATTTCAAAAACACAGGAAAGGTGATAAGTATGGAACTTTATATTGATTCGGCAGACTTGCAAGAGATAAAAATATGGTCTGAAATACTGCCACTTGATGGTGTGACTACAAGCCCATCTTCAATTGCCAAGGCAGGGATGAGATCCTCTAAAATCACAGGAGAAATATTTAAAATCATTGGTGACGACAAATTCGTTCACATTCAAGTAGTTGCAAAAGATTACGACGGAATCATGAAAGAGGCCTATATAATAAGAGATTTTCATAAAAACGTATATGTGAAGATTCCCGCCACACAAGAAGGTATAAAAGCAATAAAGCAATTATCAAAAGATGGAATAAAGATTACCGCAACAGCAGTTGCAACAGCCCATCAAGGCCTTTTTGCCGCAAAAGCCGGTGCGGAATATGTTGCACCATATATAAATAGGATAGATAATATGTCCCTTGACGGTATATCCGTTGCAACAGACATGGTAAAGATGTTTGAAACATATAGTTTACAGTCCAAAGTGCTTGCTGCCAGCTTCCGAAACTCCCAACAGGTATTGAAATTGTTTACCGCTGGCATCCATTCAGCCACAATTTCAGCCGAGGTACTAAAACATATCACAAACCATCCCCTTACAGACATGGGTGCAAAAGCATTTTACGAGGATTATACCAAAACCTTTGAAACCGTAGGAATATAAAAACAGTCCAGAATTTATTTTACAGATTTCTAGAAAACATTGCAAGCACTGCGATAACAGCCAGCCCGAAGAACATAAGACTTCTTTGCTTAATGGCAGCAATTCCCATAGCAGCAACAATAAAAATTACGACAGGGATTACGTATTTAAGTAAGTTATACCATATTTCGAAAAGACCGAATGACAAAGTGCCACTATTTGTAAGCTCATCCCTTAGGTCCTCTTTCTTCATAAACCAACCCACAAATATCGCCAGCAACATTCCGCCTATGGCTAAAAATATTTTGTCTGTAAGTGTATCAAAAAAGTCAAAAAAGCCAACACCAAATATTTTTACATTTGCCATTATACCCATGGAGAGTGAAGAAAGAGCACTCATGATCGTCATAACTACAGCACTGATGTTAGTAGCAAGTCTCCTATTCAATTTCTTTTCATCGATCAGATATGCAACAACAACTTCAAGCAAAGATATGGAGGAGGTCAATGCTGCAACACTTAGAGCCGCGAAAAATATAACGGAAATCAATGGTCCAATGGTGCCCATCTGAGCAAAAATAGCTGGCACCACTACGAACACAAGGCCAGGCCCTTCAGTCGGCTCAATTCCAAAGGCAAATAGTGCAGGGAATATTGCCAAACCGGCCATAACAGCAACTAAAGTGTCAAGTGATACTACAGTCAAGGCATTACTTGGGATGTTTTCATCCTTTTTAAGATAGCTGCCATATGTAAGCATACAACCCATACCCAAACTCAGGGTAAAAAAAGATTGCCCCAAAGCAGCTAAGAAAGTCCCTGCTGTTACCTGGGACCAATCAGGTTTGAACAGATATGCCAAACCCGCACTAGAACCGGGAAGGCTAATGCCTTTAAAGATGACTATTATAAGCAGTATAAAAAGTGTGGGCATCAATACTTTACTGGCTTTTTCAATACCTCCGGAAATACCCTTAGCGACAATTGCAATATTGAGCACCATATAGACAATTGTCCATACAAGAGGCTCAATTGGTGCTCCGATGAAAACATCAAAAGCATCACCGATCGCTTCAGGGGCGGCAAGAAGGCCAGTAATAGATTTAAACATATATGCTAAAGACCATCCACCCACTACAGGATAAAACCCCATGATAAAAAATCCGCTAATAACTCCTAATGCACCGGCAAAAGTCCAGTTTCTGTTAAGCGATTTATAAGCACCTACTGCGGCAAGACCGGTTCTTCTACCCACAGCAAACTCCGCTATCATAATGCTTAGCCCAACGATAACAATGGAGAATAAATATATTATGATGAATGCACTACCACCATTTTCACCGGTTAGATATGGAAATCTCCATATGTTCCCAAGCCCGACAGCCGAACCGGCAGCTGCCATTAAAAAACCAAACCGGGTCCCCCAACTCTCTCTCTGTGTTTCTTCAAACTTCATTTAAACAACTCACTTCCTCTCAAAATAATAAAAAAATAAGCACAAACCTCCTTCTATACATACTATACTAAAGGCAAAAAAATGTCTAGCCAAAAGCACCGCAAAGCACCGGGGACGGATCTTTTTGCTTTTTCACCGGGCAAAAGCACTGGGGACGGACCTTTTTGCTTTTTC
>CAYMGK010000041.1:0-3464 GCA_964389965.1 uncultured Clostridia bacterium
TTTTCTGACGATCTTTTCATCTTCGAAACTAATTGTACCTAGCCCGGCGAATATTTCCGCTACTTTGTTGCGAACATTTTGACTATCCCCATCTACAATGACAAGCGCAGGTTCATTAGTTTCGGCAATATATTGCGCATGACCTATTATTTTAGCCGAGGACAATCTGCAGTGATCCCGAAGTTGTTCAAAAGTTGTTTCTTCTGTGTCTGTGGAAATATTTATAAGAATTTGCTCATGTTTAACTAAAGGTTTTATACATGGTATAATTTTCGGAATAATTGTAGCAGGTAAAGCTATAATTATGTAGTCAGCAAGTGGCAACATTGAATATTCGGAAGTAGGTGTTCCTCCAATTTCTTTTGCTAATAGGCCACATTTCATCAAGTCCTTGTCTATCAAAATAATATTATATTTGGAATATATTTTTCGGGCTATAAGACTACCCATTCGTCCCGTGCCTATGATGGCTACTGTTTCCATAATTATGGCCTCCCGTCTTTATAGTTAAATGCTGTTGTTTTTTAGTATGATTTCTAATAATTTTTTGGTCCCTTCATATTTTACATCTATTACCGGAATATTTAAAGTCCGCATTTCATTCAACAATTTATTTCTATCGATATAGCAAGGTTCGTAATTGCCCTTATCAAAACTATATTTTGGATAAAAAGGGTTTACGGTAACAGCTAATAAAGGTAAATTCTTCAATACTTTAATGTTCCCGTTATTGTATTTTATTTTACTTATTTCCTCCAGTAGGGTTTCCGGTTCGCCTCCGGCGATTAATTTTATAGGATCTTTGATTATTAAGGTTTTATTTGACCATAATTTACCCAGACCACTATTTAATCTTTTAAGTTCAACTTCCGAAACCAAAGCAGGTATGAAAACAGTAGCAATTTCGTTGATTTTGCTAATTATAGTATTTGTTGTCTCGATATCAATCAATGAGTTGTAATTTAAATAAATCATTTTGTTACTTCTATCTTTGGAAAAAAGCGTTATCTCCCTAATGTCATTGAAATTCTTTGAGTCTAGTTTCGGTATTTTGGGTAAATTTAGTAGCTCTTTTAATGCTTTTATTTCTTTAACTAAAGCGTTAATATTTGGATTTCGCGATGGACCAGTTGTAATTATGATACCGTCAGTTTCAACCATAGGTGCGATCCTGTTTAAGGCCCCATCAACTAAAACTACCTTGCTTTTTAGTCTATCAACCATAATATTTACAACATACTTTAAATGTTTCCCTTTATTTGGGCCGGCAATCACTGCTAAGCCATCTTTTGTAACTTTTACAATATATATCTTGCCAAGAGGTGTCATAATATCAGTTATTTCCAATATATCATAGCTTGCGCTGCCCGCCTTGAGGCATTCCCGGGCAGTGGCCAAGATATCATTTGATCTTACGAATATACGAGGTTTTGGCAATTTTGTAATATTGTCTGTTTCTTCTCCATCATAGCCGATACTTGTCAAGGCCAATGGAATTTTGTTTTTGTGTAGCTCATCAAGTATTGCAGATGTAGTAGTGGTCTTACCTGTGTTTTTTGCGGTTCCGGCTATGCCGATTACTAGACTCATTGTCAACCCCCTACTTAAATATGAAAGCAATTTGATTTTGTTATATGTATTGCTTTTTTATTACTGAGTTCATGCCTGCTCTACCAGGATATGCACCGTCTTCTTTACTACCAAGTATACCTTGATATAATGCATCAATAAAATTCCCATTTTTAGTAACTGATTCTAATACCTGTTCTATCCCGTTTTCCATTTCTTCTGCCCACTTTGTAGCATTTTTAGTTGGTGAAATTTCGGATTTACCGAAGAACCTAAAAGATGCTTGTGTTGCCCTAAGGGTATCTATTCTGGCAGGAACAGTAATAGGCCCCCCTGAAAAGGCCTCATCGGCTGAGGCTATGGAAATACCATCAACACCTAGCGAATGGGCAAGAGATGCATGAAGTGCCGTCATAAGTGATGATTGCACTCGATCCTCAGTTTGGGTTAAGAATCCAATGGGAGCACCACACCATATTGGGGCATTTATAATATTCCTCAGGCAATAAATTTTTGCCGCATTAAAATCTACATAATTATCTTTCATTTGACCACTAATCATTACTTCCGGTGAATAGCAAAATAGCGGTTGAAGAATGGGTTTACCTCCAAGTCGCAAACCAAGTTTCGATACTATTAGCATTCCAGCAAAAGCCTTGTAAGCCGGCACACCGCAAAGTTCCTCGTTTGTAACTACGTCAAAAGGCATGTTGAATTCCGCTGCATATTTAATGGCTGTGACTGCATCAACGGTAAGACGTTCAGGGTCGGTACCTCCACCAAGTGATCCATAAGCTATATTAATTTTTGTTAAATCTGCTCCAATTTTTCCGGCCAACAAAACTGTTTCAGGAGTATTTAGGCCTCGATGTGCCCTGACTTGCCAAAGTGTATTAGACATAAGAGAATTTTTTATGCTTTTAAGGTTTTCAAAAGTTATAACAGATCCATCTTCTTCATGTGTTATATGTTTTTCTAGAAATCCTTCCGTCCGGGCACCCCAAGACGGATCAAAATGCACGACTCCATCCGCTCCCCAGGCTTCGCATGATTTAATATGTGCAATATCCATAAAGGGGCATCCTGTACCGTACTGAATAAAGACTACGGGGTTCTTATCGGTGTGCTGCAATTTTTGGGGATTCATCCGCGGGCTAATATTGTTTACGTATTTTTTAAGTGCATCTATTTCTTCGTGGGCTAAAGGTCGTGTTCTTTCGCGGTATTTACCTGATTCGTAAAAAGCCAAAATAACATCATCGCATAATTTGGCATACTCCATGCGAAGCTTTTGTATTTGAGATTCATCATTGCCTTCTATTATCTGTCTTCTTATTTCTGCTCTTTGAATCGCCGCTGTAGTCCTATTATCAGTATAATCTAAGATACCGTCAACGATGAGGTCTAAAAGCTCTTCGATGTTTTTATTAAGAAAAGTGTAATCATATCCTTTAGTAATATCTTTTTTATACTTTTTATCTTTGACCTCTTTTGAAATGTAATCTTTTCCCTCTACAAAAGCCACAGCTTCTTCTACAGTAGTCCCAGGTCCGAAGCCGGCATCAAAACCCAATTCCGAAGCGAGTTCAGGGCGAATTGCCATTCCACCTATGCCTATTTTAACTGTTTCCCTTATTTCTGCCGCTTCGGCTAAATCAACAAATTTCCCTAAAATTTCTGCTACCCCATAACCTAAAGTACGACTTACCAAAACAACATCAACTCTATTGTCTATAATAGATTTAATTATTTCCTCTTGTGAATAATCAGGAGGCATAAGTAAGGTTTTATGGCCTTTTTGTTCCAAACCTCTTTTTATCATTTTTAGACCTATATCATGGACAGGATCCAAGGGTGCCAGTAAAACTTTCTTTTTTTCCATTTTTTCCCTCACT
>CAYMGK010000041.1:3474-12373 GCA_964389965.1 uncultured Clostridia bacterium
TCCATTTAACATTCTCCCTCCCTCAATAACTTTGGTTAAAAAGCCAACCGTAGTGATCTCCTGGTTTATATATGTACCCTCGGGCCCTTATTCTTGCACCCGGTCCTCGATGTTCAATAAATACTATAGAGATATCCTGAAAACCTAATTTAGTCATTAATTCCAATGTGATTTTTTCTGCCTCATTTTCATCTTCGCAAACTAAGTATGTTTCCAAATCTACGGCATCCATAATCTTTTCTAAAACATTTGTATTTGACATTATTTTACCTCCCCACGCTCACCATGGATGAGCAACTCAATTGTAATAAAAAGTAATGTTCCTAGCTTTTTGTTATATCCGGCCTGCTACCATTTTCGTAAACAATTTTCCAATACTTTTTCACATCTTGTTCAAGTGTTTCTATGTGGCGTATCATTTCCTTTTCGGCTAATTCTGGATTTCTAGATGCGATAGCTTTAAAAATATTTTCATGATCCAAGAGAACCCTACTCTTTACTTTTTTTCTAATATACTCAAGCATAGGTGAAAGTTGACCATGTTGTCTTATTAAATCCATAGCGGCATCAAGGATTCTGTTCCTAGCGGCTTTAGCGATAATCTTATGAAAATCTACGTCATCTTCGGCTATGGAAATGCCTTTGTTGACATGTATTTGCTGCCTTTTAATCACTTGTGACATTTGTTGAATTTCTTCGTCAGTTATATATGTGGCAGCCAATTTGGCAAGTTGACTTTCTATAGCTTTGCGTGCAATCAGTGCATCAAGCAGTTCCTGTTTGCCCGTCATTCGGATTACATTTAGCAATTCTTCGCTATAATGATTAATTGTATTTTCAAGCTTAAGTTCATTCAACTTTTCTTTACCAGTTTGAGTTAGAATTCTACCTTTAAAACCAACCTTTTCAGTATAATCTTTGATGTCTAATTGTCTTAGTGTTCTCCCAACAGTTGCTTCACTAATATCAAATCCTTGTTTTTGCAGGCTATTGCGCAAATAACCGGAACCGACGGGTACCTGCGACTTGTCAATAGCCTTTAATATGGAAAAAAATAGTTGCTGTTTCTCACGTAACATTTTTAACCTCCATAAAATATTAGAAATAATAATTGATTTAAATATAGAAAATGGTTTTTATTATCTTAGTTATAATAGTTTAGTTAAACCTGATCACGATTCATTTACTATATATAACACAAGCTAAGCATATCATTAATATTAATGTTTTTCCATATCTAAATCAATTACTTGAATATTTCACGGGACAAATGTTTTTAGCTATTTAAATTGGACAACGACTTTAGTGATTTGGTATGGAAACTACCATTACATCGCCTGTACCCTTAATGAATATAAAAGGAGTCATTTGCATGACTCCTTAGTTTGCAGCAAACAGTTACTTATACCACTTTTTGTTTAAATACATCTGTCATTCCGGCCCTCTCAACTCGTTCCCTTATTTCATCTATTTTAGTTGTATATAGTCCTCGCTCCTTCATTCTCTCGAAATATACGGAACCGGAAAAGGTGTATTTTTTGGAGATACCTTCTTCAGTTTTCATTTGTTCTTTTACATAGGCAATGGCATCACCAATGGCTAGTTCATCGGGAAGTTCAATAAGCTCTGCATCTGAAGCCCAGCGAACTGCATTTGCTCCGGCTAAAGTTCCTGTACAGATAGCTTCCGTATGACCTACCAATGGGCCTGCTTTTTCACCTGCGCAAAAGAGGTTCTCCAACCCAATAGTTTTTAGGCAATTGTCCCTAGGCGAAATAGCTAAATATCTCATAGAATTCCCCAAGTTACCGGCATAAGGATCTTCATACCGTGCATTTTCAAATCCGGGAATTTGTCTTAAATCATTTAGTGGAAAGAATGGTGTCATTAATTTTGCGTGACCGGTATCCAGTAATACAACGTTTTCTACATAGTCTTCTAAGGCGTATTGCTGACAGGCTTTTTTAGTGAGTATTTCCGAGTCTTCTTTTGCATGTTCTGGCACAGGTATAACTGCTACACCCGTAGTATCAAGCATTTCGACGATATCTTCTGACAAAGATTCCTTGAGAAGTTTGCAAGAACCACTCATGGCACCATATGTACCGTCAGCTTTTTTCGCCATCATTTCCTTTATTCCCATTTTAGCTGCGATACTCACCCTCGGCCCGTAACTTGGACACCTATAAACACACATAGCGCAACCGTTACCGTACCTCGTGCAGCTCCCTTGTGGCCCTGCGGTTCCAGTACATTCTACAAAAACATCTCCCTCAAATCTTCTGCCATCAGCTGTCACAACAGCTATTATTTTTTTACCGTCGGCTTCAACATCTTTTACTCGGCTTTCAGTGTGAATTTCAATTTCTAAATCCAATAATATTTTTTTTACAGCAGGTTCTATTAAAGCAACATCATAAAGTGAAGCATGTTTATGAGCAGGAAAATCAATATTGCGGTGTCTTGCTGTGTTATCTGTAGCTTGAAACAGTTCACCTCCACCCATAGCGATCATTTCTTCAGTCGCAGTGTACCTACCGTTATTTCTCATTATACCCCCGACCAATCCGGAACCTAACAGCATATCCGTTCTTTCCAACAGCACTACGTCTGCACCGGCTTTTTTTGCTGATATAGCGGCACCTGAACCAGCCCATCCTCCACCTATTACAACTACTTTGGCCATGCAAATACCTCCTCTTAATAATTTTTTAAGCCACTTTCAGGGTTTTGCTTTCGACCATTGTTGTGTTAATACCAAATTACTCTATGTATCCACTGTATTTGGCGATGATTTCCATGAGCTTAGCTAAAGCTTTTACTGCATATCTAAAAGTGCTTTCCACAATTTGTCCGTTGTCATCAGTAGTACCTAGTCCGGGTGAAATAAATATATTGCCATCGTAAGCAACAGTTGGGATTACACCCATGTGTGAAAGTCCTGTCTGTATTAATTGACTTCCAGCGTACATATCTTCTATGGGGAAAATCGGGAATCCTAATCCATTACCACTCCAGGTGTTTTCGTAATTGACTTCTACAGTCCTGGAATTGTATGATTTCGATATAATTAATCCGTTTTTAATTTTTGGGTTAATTTGGTCTAATTCTTCTTTGACGATTCTATACATATCATCGACGGGTTTTTTGAGATCATCGGGATTATCTTTTATTTCTTTCAATGCTGCTATCATACCTAGAAGAACCTCTTTGCCAGGATCATTTGTCACGTAAGCTGCCTTGCCATATGATGCGGTTGTACCAAACCGGTCACCATGCATTCCAAGTGCCCTGCGAATAGGAACCATATGTTCTTCCTTGCCTATGATCAAACCGGATGTAGGAGATCCGCTAGCTTTATCCATGCTGTAGATTATAACATCTGCATTACTCTTGGAAATGTCGTGTCCAATAAAAGGCATGCCCCAGGCATTGTCTAAAACATAAGGTATATCAAAATCGTTTGCTATTTCTGCTAAGCGTTTTTGTAGCACGGGTACTTCATCATTGTCTTTAACACCATATCCATATCCAGGAGTATCATAACCGAGAGATGTGATGCCCGTAAGTAAAGAAGCGTGCCGCTCAGCTGCAACTCTAATCTTTTCAGCAGATGCTTCAGGATCCACTTTTGTTAGCTGGATTGCCGGATGGTACTTTATTCCATGCACTGAATAGTCGGCTCCTACTAATGGCACTATACACATGCTCAAGTTATTTTGTCTTTTTCCGTAAAAACCTAACTCACCTGCAGTCGAACCCCTATCTGCCAATATGTCTTTAAACCTACCGGGGAATGGTCTTCCATAACCACCATGGTGGTGCAAATGTTTTTCATAAGGAATAATATAGCGAGCATGGTAATTATCGCCACGGCCTTGCATTGGAGGTGAAAACAGCACATCGTAAGTCACCCAAAGCCCAGCCTCACAGGTGTTAACTGGTGCCGCATCATATTCATCCCCATAATAATCCTTAACCAAAGAACGAATTTCATCTACTAGCTTTGCAAGTGGGATTACCTCTTGCGTACCTTTTTCTATAGCATCCCTAACTTTTTTATTTAAGGGGCCCGGACATCCGGAAATTGCACCTGTAAGTCCAAATTTACCTCGCAATTCTTCGGGGATACCTATTTCATCAGCTGCCTTTCTCGCATCAGCATAAATATTGTCAACATTAGCCTGAAGGGACCTGTACATCTCAAACTTTTTAGTAAATTTAGCCATTTTTGTTCCTCCTAATTATTTTAATTTCGCTACCAGTTCCACTTCACAAGTGGCGTTCATTGGGAGCTGGTTAACACCAACAGCGGAGCGTGCGTGAGCACCGGCATCTCCAAAAACCTGACCCAAAAGTTCGGAAGCACCATTAATAACTTTTGGTTGTTGAATAAAATCATCAGAGCTATTGACAAATCCCACTACTTTGACGATTTTTTCAACATTATCAAGGCTACCTGCAAGTGATTTCACTATACTAAGGCAATTTAAAACACAAATTTTAGCTGCTTCATATGCATCTTCCACGGACACTTCTTTATCGACTTTACCTTTATATTTCAGCTCTCCATCAATAACAGGAATCTGTCCGGCAGTATAAATATATTTCTCCACTTTTACGCCAGGCACATATGCTGCTACAGGTGCCGGTGGTTCAGGTAATGTGATGCCAATTTCACGTAATTTCTTTTCATAAGACATTTGTTACACCCCCTTCCTAGATACTTTAAAAATATTATCCAATTATAACTTCATCATTCAAATTTAGGTTTCTTTCATTTCCAGAAATGCGGTTTTTTCCATGTACAACTATATTATAATGGTTTGGCATATGAGTTTCGTCAAACCCCGAAATTTTCCCTATACTTTGGCCATTGATCTTAACCGGATCTCCAACAATAATTACAGCACTTTCTTTAACTACAAAAAAGCCTATATAGGCTATTTTATTTACAGTGTCCCCAGGTTTTTTGTCTTCATCGGTAATTATTATTTCATGTACCGCGTTGGCAACCAAACACCTTGAGGGCTGAGGAATAAGCTGTAAACCTCTGTTGTCGTATTTTCCATCGAGCACTACAACTAAATTACCTTTTAAAGAATTTTTCTTGGCAAAAGGATTAACCTTAAACATATTTCTTTTGTACGGGTCAGTCATGCAATCACCTCCTCATCAGTGATGAGCTCTCCTAGTAATATTACTTCGCCATAAATAAGAAAAATCCTCCTAGAAATTTAAATTTTTTATGACATTTTTCCTGTGTTATATTTTTATTTTTATCCAAAACTTGAGAATATCCAGTAAAATCACTCCATATCTTTTGGCTTGCACATCATTTGCTGCTATTAAAGGAGCAGAGAAGCTAAGGTTATTATTTATAAATATCTGTAATTCACCTATATTTTCTCCTTTGTTAACAGGAGCCTTAATTGTTTTAGGAAGCACCAATTCAAATATAAGCTTTTCATCTTTATTTAATGCTAGATTAACATCATCTGTAGTCATCAAATCCACTTCACTGCAAAAACTATTTTGGACTGGCACTGTTGTACAATATGTGTTTTTTCTTATTATTGGAGTCAACTTGTAGTAGGTTAAAGCATAATTTAAAAGTATACGAGAATCGCAAAAATGGTCGTGTGCACCTAGGACTACAGACAGTATTTGTAGACCGTTTTCGTTGGCAAAGGCTACAAGACATTTTCCCGCATTTCCTGTATAACCGGTTTTTACACCATGAACATTCTCTGACTCCCATAACAATCTATTTGTATTAGTTACCTGTTTATTATAGTTTCCGCCATCAATT
The DNA here is from genome assembly GCA_964389965.1 of uncultured Clostridia bacterium. Lineage (GTDB taxonomy): Bacteria > Bacillota > Thermosediminibacteria > Thermosediminibacterales > Tepidanaerobacteraceae > DUNY01. The sequence goes on from CAYMGK010000041.1 coordinate 9,287, forward strand.
TTTTTTGTCCTTGTTCCGATGATTTCACGAAATTTCTCGTTTTTTAATGCATGCCTTGTAATTAGAGCAAGATCTTTTGCAGTTGAGTAGTGTTGAGGGTTGTCCAGGCCATGAGGATTTGCAAAATGTGTGTTTAATGCCCCTAATTCTACGGCTTTTTCATTCATCATATGCACAAAATTTTCTTCGGTGCTACCTATATGTTCTGCGATGGCTATAGCTGCGTCATTCCCTGATGGTAGCAAAAGGCCATACAGCATATTTTCCAGGGACAATCTTTCGCCTATACTAAGATTAAAAGATGAACCACCAACAGAAGCGGCCCTTGGACTTACCTTTACCTGGGATTTTAAATTTCCCTTTTCTAAAGCTATTATTGAAGTCATTATTTTTGTGGTGCTAGCCATAGCCCTTTTATCTTCAAAGTTTTCTCCACAAAGGGTTCTACCACTTACCGCATCTATTATAATAAAAGATTTAGCACTCACTTGTGGGGATGCACTTTCAGCCCTTGTCTCTGACTCTAACACCGAAAAACCTATACATAAAATGAATAAAGCTACTATAGCTTTTTTTTTCACGAGAACACCTCTAGTTTAACTATCTAAATCGCGGTCCTAACAATTCTTCACTTCGTGTTATACAAGGGGCTATTGTTTTTTTTCAACATATGGTTTATTTTATCTATAATTTGCGGTGCTATGTCAATTACTCTTTCTATGGTAGTATTTTGGTTAATTGATAAAAGTCTAATCTGACCCTGACCAACAACCATGAAGGCTACTGGTTGAATCGAAACTCCAGCACCGCTACCCCCACCGAAAGGCAGTTCATTTTCTTTTAAAGTTTTTACATCAAATTCACTACCACCGGCGGCAAAACCAAAAGAAACACGGGAAACAGGTATTATTACACTACCGTCTTGGGTTTCTACAGCGTCTCCCACAATAGTGTTCACGTCAATCATTTCTTTAATACTTTCCATTGAGGTTTTTATTAAACTCTGGATTGGGTGTTCATCCATTATTTTTTCGCCCCTTTTTATTAGATTTCCTGTCAATTCTTTTTAAAAGTTTCATTTGCATTAAGCGGTACCAAAATACGGCAGAACATGCAATAATAATATGGCCAACTTTAAGTCTAAATATACAATTAGCATCTATTTGTATTGGTTCGTATTTTTGAAAGATTGGTGCCACATTTACTTTTATATTGGAGTTATGAAAATCAAAATAAAACGCAAGCACACCTAAAACAAGGTAAATAATGCTCCACGTTTTTCCAGCCAATAACCCTGTTAACGCCGCGTTTCCACTGCCGAAGGCGACATAAATGTTCGTGCAAACTATATTAACATGTTTGAATATAAGTTTATTTATTTTTTTAAAATTTTTGTTTTGATTATAGGCGGCTTTTCTCGCATCTACAATTATTTCATAAACTTTTTTAATTAGTAAAATATCGTTTTCGGCTTGCTTTGGGTTATTTTGATCTCTATTAATTTCCAACTCAAAGATTTTCGTTTCAAGTGTTTTGAAAAATATTTTTATAATTTTAAAGCCAAGCATTTCGACCAATATATATTCATTGTCCCTATTTTTAACTATTGTTATTCTAACCTTTACGGGTAGTAAAATAAAAAGAGAAAAACCCAGAGTCACAAGAAAGTAATTCAACATAATCTCTCAAGGCCTTTTCTTTTAGTTTGCCATAAAAAACCGCTACTAATTCATACCTTGTTTTAGTTTAGAAATGTCTTTTACACTCTTTAGACCGAAATAATCCATACATTGTTCGGTTATGGAGTATAATATAGGTCGACCTGGCGTTTCGAGCCGGCCTGTTTCATAAATCAAGTTTTTTTCTTGAAGGGTATTTAATGAAGCTTCCGGGTTCACTCCTCTGATTTCTTCAATTTCAACTTTTGTAACGGGTTGTTTAAACATGATAATAGCCAAAGTCTCCAAGGCGGCCTTAGAAAGTTGTGCCTTTATTTTAGGCTTAAATACTGCTTCTATGTAGGGAAAAATATCTGGCTTTGTTGTCATGCGTATTCTCCGGCCGACTTTAGAAATCATCAGACCACGGCATGGTCTGTTATAATCGTGTTGCAATTGTTCCACATATTTTAAAACTTGTTCATCTGTTATATTAAACGCTTTAGATATTTCATTGATTTTTATAGGATCTCCCGAAACAAATAGTATCCCTTCTATGGCAGCCAAAAGTCTTTGCGAGTCCATTAAATCTCATGCCTCCTGAATACTAAATCGATTCTTTTAAACTGTTTTTTTTGATTTGCAAAAATCCTATTCATTTTTATCAATTCCAAAACAGCTAAAAAAGTTGTTATTATTTCAAGCCTAGATGCCCTGCAATCATACAGTTTACAAAATGAAGTTTTTAATTTTGATTGTTTTAGTTTTCTATATACTTCAGCTATTTTACGTGATAATGTCATAGTGATTTTAGAAATAGTAGAAATTCTCTTCTTTGATTTGTTTTTGTTTGTTACGGATTCAAAGGAATTTATTAGGTCCATAAGAGTTATTCCTGACAAGGAAAAATCTTCTTCACTTAAATAAGATAAATCCTCAGGAGTCCTTTTAAAAATCAACCTTTGTTCTTGTTCTTTTTCTTTCAATACATTGGAAATCTCTTCATATTTTTTATATTCAAGTAGTCTAGTCATTAAATCACTTCTTGGGTCTTCATCAACCGTCAGTGCAACTTCTGATTGAATTTCATTGGCTCTACTGGAAGGTAGCAACATTCTTGACTTAATACTTAATAGGGTAGCTGCCATAACCAAAAACCCACTAGTTAAATCCAGTTCATTTTTGCTAATATCTCCTATATAGTCCAGGTATTGTTCTGTTAGTTCCGCTATTGGAATATCGTAGATATCTATTCGGTTTTTTTCAATTAGGTGAAACAAAAGGTCAAAAGGACCCTCAAAAACATCTAAACTAACATTTAATGTCACAGTTTCGTCACCTTTATCTATATTTTCATTGCTTCTCTTACTTCCTCTAAAGTTCTTTGGGCCACAAAGCGGGCACGTTTTGCACCATCATTTAAGATATC
>CAYMGK010000042.1:0-5155 GCA_964389965.1 uncultured Clostridia bacterium
AAAAACCACCTTTTCTGCTTAGGATTAATACTAACATTGTCGCCTACAGATTTTTTAAGTGTGTTTTTGTCGCATAATTTTTTTTGTCATTATCAATATAGTGACAATATTTACACGTCCCCTTCTATATAATATAACTTACTAAAAACATCAAAGAAGGTGGACTGACTTGATTAATCGGGCACAGCATAAATGGCACAGTTATCGGAAAAGCAATTCTACCACATCAAGGAGCACGCCCATCTTATCTATGCCTAAAATTTCTATAATAAGAGAAACAGTGCAGATAAGTATATTTGCTTACCTGTTTGGAATGGTTTCTTTAAATGGCCTCCATCCCTTCGCCCTTTCTTTCATGGCCGCAAATTGTATATATAGGAAAGACTTTGTGCTACCCGGTCTATTTGCTTATTTAGGTACCTTAACTGTAACAAAAAGCCTACTTTCATTGCGCTATGTAGGTGCAATGGGTTTGTTTTTATTAATATGTGCTTTCTTAAAAAGAGTTAAACGACAAAGTGAATCCTTATATGGTGCGGCTATATTTTTTTCAAATTTCATGACCGGCTTGGTATTTTTGATTTTTCGCGGAGTGTCACCATATGATGTATTTTTACTTTTGATAGAATCAAGTATGACTTGTATAATGGCATTTATAATGGTGGGAGGTATGCCCTGGATATTTAAGGCCCAGATACAGACTGCAGAGAGAAATATTTGTATAGCCGTTCTTGCAGGAATTATTTTGTCAATAGCGCGCAATTATATATTTTTCGGAATGAATATAAAGGATATACTGGGGATTTTTTACGTCTTGACTATGTCTTTGCTAGATGGTCCAGGTGCAGGGGCAGCAACAGGCATTATTATGGGAATAACCGGTTTTTCCTTCAGCCTTTCACCTTGGTCAACTGCCATAATGGCATTTGCCGGTCTTGTATCCGGCTCTTTCTATAGACTTGGGAAAATTGGTGTAGTAATTGGCTTTTCTCTTGGATACTTATTATATAATTTTTATGTGAATTCCCTAGGTGAAATCATAATCCCACCACTTGTTTTAATTACATCCTATATCCTATTTTTGTTTTTACCGCTAAAGGCCGTAAGAGTGATGAGGCTATATTTGAGCAAGCCTTTTGGCAATCAGTCAAAAAATTTCAATCTTGAAGAACGGTCAAGGGACCGGCTTTGTGAATTGGCTTCATTGCTTAGAGATTTAAGTAGGGCTTTCAAGGAACCATTTATGAAAAATGAAGGTCGGGTATGTCCTAACAAGTACCTGAATTCCGTTTGCAAAGAGGTGCAACTTACAATATGCAACAATTGCGGTATGCAAAGAATATGTTGGGAAAAGGAATCTAAGCGCACCATAGAAGCCTTCTATTCTTTAATAAAGCATCATGAAGGATTGCGTGATAATGAAAGACTTCCATTTCTGTTCAGATCCCGCTGTGGTCAAACGGAAGAAATTCTAAGGATTGTAGAAACTAAAAGTAAAATTATAAAAGGAAAGCATCAGATGGCAAGTATCATGAAACACAACCAAGAATTAATTCGGGAGCATTTTGAAGAAACAGCGAATATGATAAAATCATTGGCAGATGGCAGTTGGGAAGAAACTTATGACAGAAATATTAAGGAAGAATTATCGGAAAGATTTTATAAGCTGGGAATAGGTGTCGACAGAATAAACATCAATTACAATAACCGCAAATTTAGTATAGATATTGCAAAACCTCCATGTTTTAATGAAAGACAATGTAATACACTAATCCCCCTCGCAGTTTCACATGTTTTAGGCAGAAAGGTAAATTTAAAAATTATTGATTGTCCGCTGAAAAGCGGTAATGCCAAATGTCACCTCAAAATTACATCTACCGGCACATTTGAAGTATCTGTAGGGACTGCGGGAGTGGCAAAAGAAGCAAGAGATGTATCAGGAGACAGTTTTTCCTTCATGGAATTTAACGAGGGCAAGTTTTTTCTCGCACTATGTGATGGCATGGGGGTGGGTAAATCCGCAGCTAGACACAGTGAAAAGACATTGTCTTTGTTAGAGAGATTGTTAGAGGCTGGGTACAATCCTGAAACAGCCTTAAAAGTAGTCAACTCCATCATGATTTCAACGAATATTGGTAAAGAGGGTTTTTCTACTGCTGATATTGCCATTATAGATACGATTTGCGGAAGGGTTAAATTCATAAAGGCTGGTGCTGCCACCGGATTTATGCAATGCGGCAAAAGATTGGAAATGATAAGTGGTGGTAGTCTACCTCTGGGTATAGTGGATGAAGTCACACCAAGGGTTGTTAAAAAGACAATTAGAAGTGGCGATATAATTGCATTGGTAACAGACGGGGTTATAGATGCTCTTTCAAGAGGTGAATACGGTGAAGAAATATTATGTGGATTTTTACTCGAAATAAAAACCAATAATCCGCAAAAAATCGCTGAAGAAATCTTAAAAAAGGCTAAGAAAAAAAATGGCTTTAAAGATGATATGACTGTACTTGTGGCGTGTATATGGGAAAGAAGGTAAGTTTTTTAAAAAAATTGATATTAGTCCTTAAGAAGTATATAATGTCTATAAAGTGTAAACAAAAGAGGTGGCCTAAATAGGAAGAAGTACAAAGCATGGATATTAAAGCACAGTTCTTAAAAACCTTAAAAAAATATAATATGGTCAAAAAAGGTCAAAAAGTTGTTCTGGGGGTTTCCGGTGGACCGGATTCCATTTGTTTGCTTCATCTTTTCATGACTTTTATGAAGGAACTGGATATTTCTTTATATGCGGCACATTTGGACCATATGTTTCGTGGACAGGAGTCCGAAAAAGATGCCCGATTTGTCGAAATATTATGCCGAAAGTGGGACATCCCTTTTTTTAGTGATAAAATTAATGTGCCTAATTATGCTAAAAGATTTAGGCTGTCTCCTGAGGATGCCGCCCGGCAGGTGAGATATAATTTTTTCAAAAAGGTAAAGAAAAAAACAGGAGCTCAAAAAATAGCTACAGGCCATAATCAAAATGACCATGAAGAAACTATACTTATGAATATATTTAGGGGATCCGGGCTAGATGGTATTATTGGTATAAACCCGGTTCGTAGCCACTACATAAGACCGCTCATAGAAATACCAAGGAGAGCAATTGAAGAATATCTTGTGCAATTGGATATACCTTTCAGGACCGATGCTACGAATCTCACTCCTGATTATTTTAGAAATAGTCTCCGCTTGGAACTAATTCCCCTTATCCGCAAAAAATACTGTCCACAATTAGGGCCATCTCTCAGGAGACTTGCGAAAATTGCCGGACGGGATTTATCTTTTATGGAATTTGTAACGAAAAAAACGGCAACAGATATAATAAGAAAAAATCCCAATAAAGTAATGATAGATGTAGTGAAGTTTTCAAAACAACATGAGGCGATTAAATATAGATTAGTAAGGTTAGCAGTGAAACAGCTTGCTGGAGGCATAAAAGATTTCGAAGCAAGACATGCAAAATTGCTGGTAGATTTTATCGAAGAGGCATCATCGGGTAGTTTAATTGATTTGCCAAAAAACCTTCAGGGAATAAAGGAATATGATTATTTCATTCTTTCCAAAGGAAATTTTGATGAGATTCCCGATTACAGCTATGTGCTTAAGATTCCGGGAAAAATAGACGTAAAAGAAGTGGGGGTCAATATAAAAGCATATGTAAAACCACATAATGAACAGGTTATTTCAAAGACAAATCCGAAAACAGCCTACCTGGATTATAGTAAAATCAGATCATGTCTGGTTATAAGAAATCGGCGACCTGGGGATAGATTTAAACCCCTTGGTTCTATCGGTTCTAAAAAACTCAAGGATTTTTTTATCGATGAAAAGATCCCACGCAGAAAAAGAGACTGTATCCCTATTGTGACTTCCGGTGCCCACATAATTTGGGTTGGGGGTATGCGGATAAATGATGAATTTAGAGTGACCGAAAAAACTGATCAAATTTTGGTTTTAGTCATGGAATATGTAAGAGACAATTGAGACTGAAGGCGAAGGCTATGTGACGAATAGCACCATGATTTTACTGGATTGGCGGATATATCCGATTACTACACGATGTATTTGCCAGTTCGTTTTTTTTAAAACAGGCTCTTGATTGCCTATTGACGTTATGATAAAATTAATTTTACTTAATTGAAGTAGGCACACTACAAGTTAAAACGAATTGAGGGATAAAGTTGCATGATGATATAAAACAGGTGTTACTTACAAGTGAACAAATTGAAAAGAAAGTAAAGGAATTAGGGGAAAAGATAAGCAATGATTATAAAGACAATGATAATTTATTGTTGATAGGAGTACTTAAAGGTGCAGTGATGTTCATGGCTGACCTTATTCGATACATAGATATTCCTCTTCAGATAGATTTCATGGCAATATCCAGCTACGGGTCTTCTACTGAGTCATCAGGTGTTGTAAGGATTTTAAAAGATTTGGATGAAACTGTCGAAGGTAAGGAAGTTTTGATTGTTGAAGATATAATTGATTCAGGTTTAACCCTTGACTATATGTGCAATATATTGAATTCCCGTAAACCGGCCGGTATTAAAATCTGTGCTCTCCTTGATAAACCAAGCCGTCGCAAAATAGATTTGGCCGTGGATTATTTAGGTTTTGAAATACCGGATCACTTTGTTGTAGGGTATGGTCTTGATTATAATGAAAAATACCGAAACTTACCCCATGTCTGTGTGCTAAAGTCAGAAGTGTATACAGATAACATGTGATTTATGTTGCCATGTTGTTATGGTCCATTAAGGGTTTTACCGCAATTGTAAAATGAAGTTGAATATGATAAAATATCGTAGGAGCACTAAACCCTGGAAGGAGGAGAGTTTTTGAGCAATTTTTTCCGGAGTATTAGCTTTTATCTATTGATAATTATTCTGATCCTATCATTAGTACAATGGTATTCCAACCAGGATACAGCTCAAGTAAGGATAGGGTATTCAGAATTGATTCAGCTTATAGATAAAAATGAAGTTGCGAAAATCAAAATTGTCGAAAACAGTATAAATGGTACTTTAAAAGACGGTCGAGAGTTCACCAGTTATGTACCGGATTTAACTACTTTTATGGAAAAAATAGACCAGTTGCGAAGGCA
>CAYMGK010000042.1:5165-5583 GCA_964389965.1 uncultured Clostridia bacterium
ATAGACCAACCTACCAAAGAAGAAAAGATAATCGTTGAATCCGAGCCCAAACCCACTTCACCTTGGTGGACACAAATCTTGTCACCTATTTTATTGATGGTATTTGTCATAGGCGCTTGGTACTTTTTTATGCAACAGAGTCAAGGTGGTGGAGGTCGTGTCATGTCTTTTGGTAAGAGCAAGGCAAAACTTCACACCGAGGACAAAAGGCGTGTAACATTTGATGATGTGGCAGGGGTTGATGAGGCGAAAGAAGAGTTGGAAGAAGTTGTGGAGTTTTTAAAACATCCGAAAAAATTCATAGAAATCGGAGCACGGATTCCAAAGGGTGTTTTGCTCGTAGGTCCCCCGGGGACGGGTAAAACATTACTTGCAAGGGCTGTCGCCGGGGAAGCCGGAGTCCCATTTTTCTGTATAA
>CAYMGK010000042.1:5593-12282 GCA_964389965.1 uncultured Clostridia bacterium
GCAGCAAGAGTGAGGGATTTGTTCGAACAGGCCAAAAAAAGTTCGCCATGTATTGTGTTTGTCGACGAAATAGATGCTGTTGGTCGTCAGCGTGGAGCGGGACTTGGCGGCGGCCATGACGAAAGGGAGCAGACCTTAAACCAACTGCTAGTGGAGATGGACGGCTTTGGCATAAACGAGGGTGTAATTATCTTAGCAGCCACTAATAGACCGGATATTCTTGATCCTGCACTGCTCAGGCCCGGTAGATTTGACAGGGAAATAGTAGTTGATCGGCCTGATGTAAAAGGTAGGGAAGAGATATTGAAAGTGCATGCCCGAAACAAGCCATTGAATGACGGAGTTGAACTATCTGTACTCGCCCGTAGGACACCGGGATTCACCGGTGCTGATCTTGAAAACCTAATAAATGAAGCGGCACTTCTTTCTGCCCGCCGGGATAAAAGGAAAATAGAAATGCTTGAATTAGAGGAGGCAATAACAAGGGTAATCGCTGGGCCGGAAAAAAAGAGTCGTGTCATGACTGAGCGGGAACGCCGCTTGATAGCATATCACGAGGCAGGGCATGCAGTTGTTGCTCAATTGTTACCAACTGTAGATCCAGTCCATGAGGTTTCTATTGTACCTCGGGGAAGAGCCGGCGGATATACCATGATTTTACCCAAAGAAGACCGTTTTTTTATGGGGAAAAGCGAATTGATGGATCAAGTGACTCATTTATTAGGAGGAAGAGTATCAGAAGAGTTGGTATTAGATGAAATAAGCACAGGTGCACAAAACGATTTAGAGCGGGCGACTCGGATTGCTCGCAAAATGGTAATGGAATTTGGCATGAGTAAAAATATTGGGCCTATGACTTTGGGTCATAAACAGGAAGAGGTTTTCCTTGGAAGGGATTTTGCCCAAGGCAGGGACTATAGTGAGGAAGTCGCCGCTTCTATTGACAAAGAAGTGAGATGTATTATCCAGAAATGCTATGGCACTGCTAAATCACTTTTGACGGAAAATATAAACAAACTTCATAAAGTGGCTCAGGCCCTACTTGATAAAGAAAAACTTGATGAAGAAGAATTCCTTGAGGTTTTTGCAAGTGCATAATTAAAAATAATGAATTTTTCAAAGGTCGCAAAAGTATTGCGGCCTTTTTTTGTATAATTTCAAACTTGACGCGGGAGCCTAAATCAAGGGTGATAATTTTGCCAATAACAAGGGAAATTATATTTCTTTCAGCTGCCTTTTTTGCCGGTGTTGCAATGGCCGGTCAAGGGGCAATGAATTCTGCAGTTAGCAAAGCCATAGGACTTTCCGAGGCAACTTTTGTAGTACACCTAACAGCTACTATGGCAATGATCATTATTTTGGTATTTAATATCGGAAAAGGGGATTGGGCAAAATATACAAAAGTTCCTTTTTACTATTATGCCGGAGGCCTTATTGGTGTTGCCATTACATATGGTGTTGTTGTCAGTATAGCAAAGTTAGGTGCGGCTATTGCGACTACATCTATTATCGTGGGGCAAGTCCTGACCGCATGTTTACTGGATCATTTCGGTATATTCGGTTTAAAAAACACACCACTAACTTGGCAAAAGTTCATTGGAGTGGGATTTCTGGCTCTTGGTGCAAAGTTACTGCTTGGGTGATTTTAATGGGTGTGACCTGGATTTTGACAAAACCACCAAAAAAATTACTGAAGTTTTTTACTGGTATTGATCTTTACGAAATATCTTGGTAAAATTAAGCTGTAGTAAAATTTAAAACGTCCGGCATCCTTTAGAGGAGCTGGAACGGAGGTGGAAAAATGAAGACGCAGTCAGCAGTTAGCCGATGGCAGGTAAGGACACTGACAGTGTCGGGGCTTTTAGGGGCTTTATCCATAATTCTGGGCATGACGCCCCTAGGATTTATACCAGTTCCGACTGCTGCAGGTCATGCCACCATCATGCATGTCCCGGCGATTCTCGGTGCTGTACTGGAAGGACCAACTGTTGGAATTTTAACAGGGTTAATTTTTGGCCTTCACAGTTTTTTAAGAGCAGGAACTGTTCTTTTCGCTGATCCCCTTATTGCCATAGTGCCAAGGCTTTTAATTGGCATTGTAGCATGCGGTGTTCATCGTTTAACCCGTAGTGAGGCTTTAGCGGCGGTTTTTGGCACTATAGCTAATACGGCAGGTGTCATGAGCCTTGCAGTTCTTCGGGGATACATGCCCGCACCGGTGGCTTGGGGAATTGTGCTTTCACATGGCATACCGGAGGCAATAATAGCTGTTGCCATTACGGTTGCCGGTGTTAGGGTCTTGCGTAAAGTCAGAAGGTGAATTAATGATATTAGCAATTGATGTAGGTAATACTAATCTGGTTTGCGGTGTTTATGACGGTGAGGACTTAGTTGTATCTTATAGGGCGGCTACACATCAGGAGTATACCGAGGATGAATATGGGCTGGAATTTTGCTATTTGTTGAAATTTAATGATGTAAATCCCAAAGCTATTGTAGGGGGCATTATCTCATCTGTTGTTCCCTCATTGACAACGGTATTGGAAAAAATGTGTGAAAAATACTTATCCTTTAAGCCCATATTAGTAGGACCCGGTGTTAAAAGTGGTATAAATATAAAATATGAGGACCCCCGTGAGGTAGGGGCCGATAGAATTGCAAATGCTGTGGCAGCACATCACAAATACGGTGGACCGATAATAATAGTGGATTTCGGCACCGCCACTACTTTTGATGCAATTACAGCTGATTTAGATTATCTAGGTGGCGCCATAGCCCCGGGTATAGGCATTTCTTCTGAAGCCCTATTTAAAAGTGCTGCAAGATTATATCGAGTGGATATTGCAAAATGTGAGCAAATTATCGGTACAAATACGGCAGCAAGTATACAATCAGGTGTATACTATGGCTATATTGGCCTTGTAGAAAAAATCGTAGAAAAGATGAAACAAGAAATGGGCTGTGATAGTGTATTTACAGTGGCTACCGGTGGCCTTGCACCACTTATATGTGCAAAAGCTAAAAATATTGATACAGTGGATTTGATGCTCACACTCGATGGTCTGAAATTGATTTATGAAAAAAATATCGGGAAAAGTTAAGGGGAAACTTGCTTTCCCCTTAACTTTTTCTGGTTTAAAGTGGAGGTTGAAGGATTGTTAAAGCCTATTCAAATTCCATTATATCTAGCTCCTATGGCCGGTATTACCGATATGCCCTTTAGAGCAATATGCAAACAACTTGGTGCAGATGTGTTGACAACGGAAATGATAAGCACAAGAGGTCTTGTATATGATGATTTAAAAACCGAGAGATTGTTGGAAACTAACCCCAGTGAAAACCCTATCGGAGTTCAGTTGTTTGGCAACTCACCTGAAGACTTTGCTAAATCAGTTGTGAAGATTGATGATTTGCCCTTTGATTTCATAAATATAAATATGGGCTGTCCTACTCCCAAGATAGTTAAAAATGGGGACGGATGCTCACTAATGAAGGATCTTAAACTCGCCTCTGAAATCATAAAAACAACGGTGAAAGCCTCTCAAAAACCAGTGTCCGTAAAAATACGCAAGGGATGGGATACAGGTAGTATCAATGCAGTTGAATTTTCTATTATGGCTGAAAACAGTGGTGCTTCCATGATTATAATTCATGGTAGGACCAGAGAAGAATTTTATTCAGGAAAAGCAGACTGGGATATCATTAGAATGATCAAAGAAAAGGTAAGTATTCCGGTTGTTGGAAATGGGGATGTTTTTGGTCCCGAAGATGCTCGTGACATTTTTAATAAAACTAAATGTGATGGCATCATGATTGGCAGAGGGGCATTAGGTAATCCTTGGGTTTTCAAAGAAATAAAACACTTTTTGGCTACGGGAAGTAAGAACTTACCCCCGGACAAATCGGAGCGGTTAAATATCATTTTGCTTCATCTAATCAAGGCCATATCCCATCATGGTGAACGCTTAGGGGTGCTTGAAATGCGCAAACACATAGCATGGTATCTTAAGGGACTGCCCCATTCCGCACCTGTGAAAAACACTCTGCAACAGTGCAAGGATTTCGATAGTATAAAAAAAATACTGTGTAATTATTTTGCAAAACTCAAGTAAACAAGGGCATTTGTATTTGCAAGGAATTTTTTTATATAAATGGCCCTATTTTTTATAAGTATAATATTTTATACAATCCCGGACATATTATATTAAGCGGAAACAACAAAACATTGATTCTATTGTGGAAAGATCCTTTGGTAAAACTTATGACAACTACCCCTAAAGACGGTCTTATTTGAAAGGGTTAGTTTGCCATGAGTTTTACCTTGAAAAGGTATCCATACTAAGATTAATACCATGCTTAGGGGAGGTTTTGTGAATATGTTAAATGTCGGTTTAGTCGGTCTCGGAGAATTCGCCAAGTTTGTCTCAACTGCTGTAAAAGGAAGTAAAAGTGTTAGAATAACTGCAGGTATGGATATTGATAAGTGCAAAGCCAAAAAATTTAAGGAAAAAACCAGCATAAAAAAGGTTTACTGTAACACTTCGGAACTCTTGTCGGATCCGGAAATAGACATTATCATAATTGCAACTCCCCCCGCCTACCATTATGACCTTGGCAGGCTTTTTCTTTCTTCGGGCAAACATGTTTTTTTTGAAAAGCCCGGTGCCCTATTGCCGAAAAATATGTTAAGACTTATAAAATTGGCTGAAATTAACAGAGTTAAGACTAGTATAGATTTTGTGATGCGCAAAAATCCGCTGTATTTTATTTTAAAAGAACTTTGTGACAAAGATATATATGGTTCTACCGAAAGGGCTTACCTTGAAAACTATGCACATGATGACAGCCTTCCTTTGGAACATTGGTTTTGGGATTATGAAAAAAGTGGTGGTATTTGGGTAGAACATGGGGTACATTTTTTTGACCTTACCAATTGGCTATTAGGTTTACCGAAACAGGCCTGTGGAAAAAAAATATTGAGAAATAATACAGGGATAATTGATAAAGTCCTGGGTACAGCCCGTCATAATGGCAATGTAGTTGTCAGTTATTACCATAGTTTTACTAAACCCGAGGTTTTTGAAAATACGTTATTTTCCCTAGTATTTGAAAGGGCTTATACCATTGTAGATGGTTGGATCCCAACAAGGCTTACTATTGATGCAATGGTAAATCCGGAAACGGAAAAGTACATGATGGAGGATCTTTTAATGAGAGCCCGTTCCTTCCTTCCAGATATAGACATTAATTTGAAGACAAGTTTAAAGGACTATTGGGGTACAGGCAGAATATTTATAGGCCGTGGAAGAGAATATAAAGCGACATCCAGGGTCAAATTTACTTATGAATTGACACAGGACCGGTGGGAAGTGTACAAAGCATGTGTCAGACAGGGGGTTGAAGATATGGCACTTGCCATAAAAGGTAAAAAATCTAAGCCTGATGTAACATTACTTGACGCAAAACAAGCTCTAGATGTGGCCCATATGATGGAAAATAATTAAAATAAAGCGTTTATATGTATAACTTTTCCCGATTTCCTACAGGGAAAAGGGGGAAAGGCTACAATTGTTCAATTTCAGCAGTAAATATGTAAATCAACTGAAATTAAGGGGGATAACCTCTAATTCTAGGTTATTTCCCTTGATTTTTTTTGTTTTATAGGGTAAAATTTAATGAGCACAAAAGTGTGCACATGGAGGTGGTGTAGTGGATCTCATAAGGATTGGAGACAAACTTATTAGCTTGTCCCGTATAGAAAATTCGCTGCAAGAGATGTTGGATTTAAGACAGCAGGGCATTTCCCAAACTGAAGTAGCGAAGAGGTTTGACATTGATAGAACCTTTTTGTCCAGACTAGAGAGTTTAGGGGAAATCAGGAAAGGCAGGACTATAGCCCTTGTAGGATTCCCTGTAAAAAACATTGCAAAACTAAAACAAGTTGCACTTCATGAGGGTGTGGATTTTACTTTACTGATGACTGACAAAGAGCGTTGGGATTTTGTCTATGAAAAGAGCGGTATCGAATTATTAAATGAAATTATGGGCCTTCTTTACCAAGTGCGTCAATATGATGTTGTCATAATACTAGGCTCAGATCAGCGGCTAAGGTTATTTAAAGCTCTTTTGGATAACGAGGTAATTTCCATAAATATAGGGAAGTCCCCGATAACCCAAGATGTGTATGTAGATCCGGAAAACCTTAGAGATGTTATAAAAACGGTAAAAAGAGGTGATTGACATGAAACATGTCTTAAGTGTGAGCATAGGTTCTTCAAAAAGGAATCATAAGGTGGAAATGGAAATTTTAGGGGAAGACTTTTTAATTGAACGAGTGGGAACTGATGGTGACATAAAAAGAGCCATACATATTATTGAAGAGAAAGATGGAAAAGTCAGTGCTTTTGGTATGGGAGGTATAGATCTTTATTTATGTATAAATAATAAACGCTATACGATAAAAGATGCTCTGACTATAGCCCGGGCTGCTAAGATTTCACCTATTGTGGATGGTTCAGGTCTCAAGAATACTTTAGAGCGAAAAGTTATAGATTATTTAATAAGTCAAGAAATAATAGATTTTAAAAACAAAAAAGTGCTTTTAGTAAGTGGGATGGACAGGTTTGGTATGGCTGAATCACTTGAGAAGACAGGATGTGATTTGGTATTAGGGGATCTGATTTTTGCCC
>CAYMGK010000043.1:0-5370 GCA_964389965.1 uncultured Clostridia bacterium
TACGGTAATTGACCCTGTTATGGGGGACAACGGAAAACTATATCCAACTATTGATAAAGGTATGGTTGTTGAAATGAAGGGGTTAGTAAAAAAGGCGGATATAATCACGCCTAATTTCACTGAGGCCTCGTATTTGCTCGGAAGGGATTACATTCATACAATTAGTGAAAATGAAGCTAAAAAAATGCTAATAGAATTGACGGAACTAGGTCCTAAAACAGTAGTCATAACAAGTGTTTTTGATGATTCAAGGCCGGAGGATATAAATGTCTATGCATATGATAGGCAAAGTGATGTCTTTTATAGAATACGGACTAAACATCTTCCAATAGAATTTCCCGGCGTCGGCGACATATTCACAAGTGTATTGATAGGCAGTCTATTGAAGGGGGATAATCTGCCAATTGCATTGAACAAAAGTGCGCAGTTTGTGTCAATCGGCATTAAGGAAAGTTACGGTTATGCCCATTCCAATCATTCCAACAGTGAAGGAATTTTGTTGGAAAAAATCCTTAAAATTTTAGGAATGCCCATGACGAACATAGATTATGAATTGCTATAATCCCCAAGTGTCATTTGGATAATCATATATAAATTTAAGGTGCTAGTCTATATCTAGCACCTTTTCCCATTTTAAGGGTCCCTTTTTGACAGTGAAAGGCCCGTGATGATCACCTTTTCCAACCCTACCGAAATTACGCTGTCAATAAAATGGTGTATAAGCGTTCCTATTCCAACTACTACAAATGCAGTATATATATCAAAGCCAAATGGCAACACGATCAATGCCTCACCTAGTGCGTGAATTGGTGAGATGAGAATCAAAGTTTTTTCAAAGGAAAGCCCCCTTTTTATCAATAATGCTCCTATAAATCCGAAGATAACATGAATAAATGCCCTTGCCGCTATAGGGGGGCCCAGTATTATGAGAAAGCCAAATGAAGATCCCAGTCCTACCATGATTGCCGCCGTCGGACTTATTAGCATTGATATCATAGTAGGGACATGTGATGCTAAAGTGGCAGAAAAAGGCGGTATATAAATCTTAAGATACCCTCCAAAGGTTATGGGTATTAATAGGGACAGGGCCGTAAGTAGTGCGCTTATTACAATTTCCTTAGTCTTCATATCACATTGATCCCTTCAATTTTATAACCATTATACTGTATGCACACTTGGGTAGTCAATTGTTTTTCGCCTATTTGCCGGTGTAGGGGTAAATTGCAATGGGATATTTCATTATTTAGGCATTTCACAAAACGAATTGATGTATTTTATATAAAAAGATGATATAATCATTTCCAAGCATATAGAGATAAAAAAATGCTGGCTTTTTCTAAAATCAAATATACGAAATGGGGTATAAAAGAATAAATAGGGGTGGGCTTAAAAAATGCATAAAAAAAAGATATTAGCGGTTGTCGCGTTATTTTTGATTGTCAGTGTATTTGCCAAACCTGTAAAAGCGGATTTGTTTTTGACACGGGAGGAAAAGGACTATATATCCAGAAGCAATGTGATAAAAGCCGCTTCCATTGACGGTGGTGCTCCCCTTCATTATTTAGATTCGAAGGGTGGGATAAAAGGCATTGCAGTCCGTGTTCTTGATGAGATAGCCAAGATGACAGGGCTTGTTTTTGAGTATGAGCTGTATGATTCTATTGCAGATGCCTTGGAAAGTGATGCTGATATATTTTTTGGATTAACACCGCACTACACACCACCTGATATGATTTTGTCACAGCCTTATTTAAAATCTCAAACAATACTTTTTGCAAACTCTTCATTAAATCCCAATGAATTAGTTGATAAAAGGTATGCGGCTTTAGAAGGTGGCGATCTGCCTGAAGGGGTGATGGAAGAAAACGCAATCTATTTTGCCAATAGAAGGGATACTTTAAATGCTGTTGAAACCGGAAAGGCTGATTACGGCTATGGGAATGAATTTTCCGTAGCATTTTATACATTGCAAAACGGCTACAAGAATATCCTGACAGTCCCTTTGGGTAAAGAATCAAGGGAATATTCCATAGGTTTTTCAAAAGAAGATGCCATACTGCTTTCAATCATTAACAAATCCATTGAAGCGATTGATGAAAGTCAGATGCAGACCTTCATATTGGATGTGGCATCACGAGTTGAGAGAAAGATTGACTTCTCGATGATCGTTGATGCTTATGGGAAAGAAATCCTTTCAGTGACCGTGGTTTTGATAGGAATATTACTTTTCAGTGCCATAACTAACATACGCGCATATAATCAGGTCAAATTGCAAAACAAAAGATATGAGCTGATTTCTAATATTTCTAATGAATGTCTATTTGAATATTGTATAGGCTCAAACCACTTAAAATTATCCGAGAAATGTGGTGAAATATTTGGAGGTCGAGAAAAAACCAATGAGGCAACAGAAAAACTAAAAGCCGCCTTACTCGAAGGTAGTTCAAGCAAAGGTATTTCAACAATAAGGCTACCCATTGCTGATAATGAATTAGGAGTATTTAGGGTAATCAGCTCAAACATATATGGTGAAAATAAGAAACTATATTCTATTATTGGAAAGTTGATTGATATTACCGAAGAAATGGCAGAAAAAAAGGAACTCATTGCGAAGGCACAAATAGACGGATTAACTAGCTTATATAACCCGACAACTACCAAAAAGCTTATAATTAAAAGCATAAAAAATAAGGCCAAAGGTATAATGGATGCTTTTATATTGATAGACTGTGATAAATTCAAAAGTATCAACGATACTTTTGGACATCTGACCGGTGATGAGGGTCTAAAGTGTATAAGTGACAGTCTAAGACTCACATTCAGAGAGACTGATATTATTGGTCGCATCGGTGGGGACGAATTTTGCATATATATGAAGGATATACCTTCGAAGAATTTTGTTAGATCGAAATGTGAGGATTTGATTGAATTTATTCAAAAAAGAAATCAGGATTTGAATATTTCGGTTAGTATAGGTATTGCATTTGTAAAAACAAAGGACAAATATGAAAATATATTTAAACAAGCGGAAACTGCACTGTATCTGGTCAAAGATATGGGAGGAGGGCAAGTCGCCGTTTACGATAAGGACAAACAAATTCTAATGAATTAAGCAGCATTTTTTGTTTTATTTTCAGAGGTGATATGATGAATGGCAATTTGTTAGCCGTCCTTTTCGCAAGTGCGAAAGGGGCTTTTATAGAGGTTACTGTTTTTGTAGGGGTTGTGCTCCTGCTTTTTGGTTACATAGATTATAGATATCAAGGGGCATTTATAAAAGCTATAGAGGGATCAAAGAAATATCAGCCCCTGATTGGCTCGCTTTTAGGTATTCTCCCAGGATGTGGTGGTTCGATTCTAGTAATGCCTTTATATATTAAAGATACTGTAACATTTGGCACAGTTATAGCTACGTTGATTGCAACTGCAGGTGATTCGGCTTTTGTGACATTGACACAGGCTCCTAGAGATTTTGTTATTATTACTTCTATCTGTTTTCTCATAGGTACGGCCACAGGGTATGTGGTTGATTACTACGGGATTGGAGAATGGGTGAAGAGAAGATCAGAAAAGAAGAAAATAGTTAATTTAAAAACCGAGCATGCTAGGGCCGAAGCACTAATTGATGATTTGTGTTGTGAAAATCCTACTGCCTGTCGTTCCTGTAACCTAGAACATATAGGGCATGAAGAAGGTGATGAGATTGATATGATACTTCACCATACAATCCCACTGGACACAAGTAAACTGGGCTATAAAATTACTCATAATTATTATTTTATTTTCTGGATTGCAATAACCGTAGGATTTGTGCTAGGTGTTTTGGAGCTCATGCAGATTGATATTAATCGTCTTCCGGGCCTACCGGATTTGGGCATTATAGTTGGAGTTTTGGGCACTCTTATAACAGTGGCATATATGGTATGTGCTTCAAGGGCTGTTCGAGCACAAACACATGAAGATGTAGAACACAAGCTATTTTCCCTTAAAGAGACATTCATACATAATGCTCAGGAAACCGCCTTTGTGGGTACTTGGGTTTTCGGGGCCTATTTAGTATATGAACTTGGCGTCTATCTAGTAGGTGGCGAACAGGTAGTAGTGTCAACTATGACTTCAACAGGGTTAGCCTCCGTTATTTTGGGTGTTTTAATTGGGATCATTCCAGGCTGTGGGCCTCAAGTAATATTTGTGTCACTGTATCTTAAAGGCATGTTCCCCTTTGCAGCATTGTTGGCAAATGCCATCTCTCAAGACGGGGATGCACTTTTTCCTCTTATAGCAATGGATAGAAAATCCGCCTTTTGGGCCACTGTAGTAAATACTATCGTGGCAGCAGTAGTGGGCGTAGCTGCGTATTATATTGCAATGTGTTAGATCTTCGTGCATTTAAATCAAAATTTATAGGTGGAACAAATGTACAGTTACGGTGAATGCCCGGTACGCTGATTATTTTATTTTAAAGAATTTGGAGGTATGAAATGAGACAGGCATCACGTTGGAATGCATTGTTTTTTATCTATATTTTCATGCTGGTTTTCGCCTTGGTCTTTCAAGGCATACCACCAGTATTTGGTTATATTATATCAGAGCTAGGAATTTCCCATGCACAGGTTGGGGCATTGATGAGTTTATTTGGACTTCCGGGGATTTTTATTTCAATTCCCGGTGGTATTTTGGCTGATGTCTATGGTTCAAGATATGTAGGGATATGGTCATTGGCCATCACTCTAACAGGTTCCCTATTAGTTGGATTTGGGAATAGTTTTTCCCTTCTTGTTATTGGCAGAATTATTTCAGGTATTGGCGCTTTGACGATTGCCATTGTGGCTCCACAAACACTATCTCAATGGTTTAAAAAAGGTGACCTAGGCAAGGCTATGGGAATTTTTAATACTGCAATGCCCTTAGGGACTATTTTGACATTAAATTCATTTGGATTCATGGCGGCTGCTCTAGGTTGGAGAGTGCCAATCCTCCTTACATCAGTTTACTGTATGTTGGTTTTGATTCTATTTTACTTTAAATACCCCAGCCCACCTGAAGAGATTATTATGGAGGAAAGACAAAAGCCAAAGCTTGGAAAAAGCACAGGGGATATACGTGAAGCGGGGTGGCCTATATGGCTGATTGCAGGAATTTGGATGATGTACAATGCTTCTACCATATCCTATCTTACATTTGCCGGTGACTATTATATTTCAGTAGGCTATAGTGCCGGTTATGGAAGTTTTTTGTCAAGTCTTCTCATGATAGGTGCACTCTTACTCAGTACATTAGTGGGGACCTTAATTGATAAGATTGGCAGTGAGGAGTATTTCATCATCGGTGGAGGTGTTGTGCTAGCCCTTGCATTTTTTTTAGTTCCAA